>JAAYZJ010000059.1 GCA_012514915.1 Lentisphaerota bacterium
CAGGATCGTCAAGCCAAGTCCCATGAAGCGGCCGAAGCGGTCACGCGCGTGGAAGGCGATCCAGGTTCCGCCGCAAAGGATGCCGGCGAACAGCAGGATGATGCCGATCGAGGCCGGGAGTCCGAGCTCCTCGCCGGCGATCGCGTAGATGAAGTCGGTATGCGCTTCGGGAAGATAGCGGTATTTCTGGATGCTGTTGCTGAGTCCCACGCCCATCGGCCCCCCGATGACGAAGGCGTTGATCGACTGAACCGTCTGATGCGCCTGAGCCCCTCCTTCGCCAACGATCCCCTGCCAGAAATCCTTGACCCGGTTCAGGCGGTGGGGATCGCCGAGGATCAGGACGGCCAATCCCGAGACGGCCGCGGCCAGCCCGATCCCCAGGTGGCTGATCCGCGTCCCCGCGGCGAGGAAGATCTTGCCGGCGATGGCCAGGATGACCGCCGTGGCGCCGAAATCGGGGGCCAGCAGAATCGGGGCCGTCAGGATGCCGAGAATGGCGCCGGGAATCAAAAAACCGCGCGTCAGGCTGGAGGAGCGTGGGCCGACGCGGTCGAACCAGGCGGCGAAAACCATCAGGATGCCGATCTTGGCGAACTCGCTGGGCTGGAGCTGGTAGAAGCCGAAGTCGATCCAGCGGTGGCTCCCGTTGCGGGCCTCGAACAGGAAGACGGCCGTCGTGCCCGCCAGCACCAGCCCGGCAACCACCAGCAGCACATCCAGCCGCGCCCAGACGCGGTAGTCAATGCGCGCCGCCAACCACGCCGCGCCGATGCCGAGCGCGAGTGAGATCGCCTGGCGGATCACGAACGCGTTCGGATGGGCCGGGTTGACCGTCGAACTGGCGCTGTAGACCAGCACCAGCCCGGTTGCCAGCAGCAGGGTCAATGCAAAGAGCAGCAGGGAGACGGCGCGGCGCACGGCAACCTGCCTCGCTCAAGGCGCGGTCGCGGCTGCGGCCGGGATTTTGAGGACCGTGCCGGGAATCAGTTCCGATCCGACCAGGTTGTTGGCGGCCTTGATGGCGGCGGTGCTGACGCCCCAGCGGATCGCGACGGAATAGATATCCTCGCCGGCCGTTACCGTGTGGCTCTGCGTGGCGGCCGGTGCGGCCGGCGTGGCGAGGTCAAGCGTCGGCAGCGGGGGCGGTGCGGGGATCGCACCGGTGTCGGCACCGGTGGTCGGCGCGGTGTCCGGAGCCTCCGGCACGGGCGGGGTGGGCAGGGGCTCGACAACGGGAAGCGGGGCGGGCGGTGCCACATCGATCGGTGCGGCGGGCACGACGACCGGGGCTACGGGGGCCGGTTCCTTCACAGGGGCCTTGGTGGCGGCGGTTGTCTTCGCGCCGGGGATGACGAGTTTCTGGTTCACCCGGATCAGGTCGCTGGTCAGGTTGTTGGCTTTCTTGAGATCCGCAACCCTGACCCCGTGGCGCAGGGCGATCACCGAGAGGGAGTCGCCCGATTTCACGACATAGGTTCCGCCGGCGCTTTTCGCGGCGCTCTTTGTCGCCTTGACGGCGGCGCGCACGGGGTGCGCCACATCCACCTGCCCCGGCAGTTGAATGACCTCACCGACCAGCAGCCGGTTGGGGTTGATGCGCGGATTGACGGCGGCCACATCCTGCCAGCGGAGCTTGTAGCGGTAGGCGATGCCCGAGAGCGTGTCGCCGGCCTTGACCGTGTAGGCGGTCGTCAGTTGCTGCCGGGCGTAGGTCGTCGCCGGGGCGGGGGTCTCGAAGGCGGCCGTCCCCGCCGGTTCCTCGATGACCCGCGGCGTCACCTGAACCGGTTCGGGCTCGAGCGCGCTGGGCATGGGGCGCAGACGCATATCCTCGGCCTCGCTGCCGCTGTAGGTCGTGGAGCAGCCTTGAACGAGGCAGACACCGGCTGCGACGCCCGCGACACCCACGAAATGAATCAGGTTCATGCTCTTCATCTTCTTCTGCTCCTCATGTCGGCATCGCAGTGGATGCCCCGCTTAACGCCTGCACCAGGCGAGTGAAGCACTCGCCCCGTTGCCTGTACCCCTCGAACTGGTCAAAACTCGCGCATCCCGGCGACAGGATCACGGCGTCGCCGGCCTCGGCCTCGGCTGCGGCCATGGCGACGGCACGCTCCAGATCCCCGCACGCGGCGCAGGGCACGGCCGGAGTCCACGCCTCGCGGAGAGACCGAGTCGATTCGCCAATAAGATAGACCTTTTTCACCCGTGTTGTCAGCAACTCTTTTACCGTCTCCAAATCGGTCTCTTTCAAGCGGCCGCCGGCGATCAGCCGGACGGGTTCGCGCGTCATGCGGAGCGCCGCTCCGAGCGCCGCCAGGCTGGTCGCCTTGGAGTCGTCGATGTAGACGACGCCGCGGTGCCGGCCGACGCGCTGCATGCGGTGGGCTAAAGGACGGAAGGCGGCGAACCCCGCCGCGATCTGGGCGGGTTCAAGGCCGCAGGCATGCAGCGCGCCCGCGAGCGCGGCGGCGGCTTCGCCTAGGACGGGGTTGTCGTACCAGGTTCCCGCCAGCGCCACCTCGATGGGGACGGCGCCCACCCTTCCGGCGACGCGGCCGGGGGTGTAGCACCAGTCGCCCGCGCCGGCGCCGAAGGTCTGCACGGAGACCCCGCCGGGGCATGCGGCGGCCAGGCTGGACTGGCCGGCCGGCAGCAGGGCGACGTCGCCGCGCCCCTGGCGCGCGAACAGGCGGAGCTTCGCCCGGGTGTAGGCCTCCATCGTGTGGTGGCGGTCCAGGTGATCGGCCTGCAGATTGAGCAGCACGGCAACGGCGGGCTTGAACGTCTCCACCTGCTCGAGCTGGAAGGAACTGATCTCGACGACGGCCCACGGCAGGCCGGGCTGGTCGAGCACGCAGGCGCTGAGCGGAATACCGTAGTTGCCCGCCGGCGTGGCGGGCTGTCCGGCCGCCGTGAGCGCATCGGCCGCCAATTTCACGGCGGAGGTCTTCCCCTTGCTGCCAGTGATAGCCAGGATCTTGCCGGGCCAGAACACGAAGCCGAGCTCCATTTCGCCGACGACCGGGATGCCCCGCGCGGCGCACGCGCGCAGCCAGGGATGTTCCGCCTCGAAAGCCGGGCTTGCCACGCACAGGGTGAAGGGTTCCGGGGGCAGCGCCGCGACACCACCCGCCACGTCTACGCCGAGGCCGGCCAGGCGGGCTCGCACCCCCTCCAGCCGCGCCTCCGGCGCGGCGTCGAGGAGCATCACGCGGTTGCCCTGCGCCCGCAGCAGGCGGGCGGCGGCCACGCCGCTGACGCCGGCCCCCAGCACGCAGGCGTATTGATTCCGGTAGGCTTGACACGCCTTCATCTCACGTGCCCCCTTCCCCGCCGGCGGGCGGCGGCGTCGCCTCGCGCCAGGCTTTCATGGCCTGTTCAAGCGCCACGCCGCGCGAGGCCTTCAGCAGAACCCAGTCGCCGCGCCGCGCGAGGCGCGCCAGGGCGCCTCCCGCCGCAGCCGCATCCGACACGCGCAGCACCTGACCCGCGAAGCCATGCGCTGCGGCGGCGTCCGCCATCCAGCCGCCGGCCGAGCCGACGGCGACGAGGATCTCGCAGCCGCTGGCGCCGATCGTCACCCCGCAGGCCGCATGATAGGCCTGTGCATCGCGGCCCAGTTCCCGCATTTCCCCGAGCACGAGGATCCGGCGCCCGCAGGCCGCCGCGGCAAAGGTCCGGATGGCCGCATCCATCGAGACGGGGCTGGCGTTGTAGGCATCGTTGATCACGGTGACGCCCCGCCACGCGCTGGTTTCCCAGCGCATGCCCATGCGTGGCAGACGCGGCAAGCCGGCCTCGATCGCCTCCCAGGGAACGTCGCAGGCGCGCGCCGCCGCCAGCGACAGCAGGGCGTTGAGCACGTGGTGCCGGCCGGGCAGGCCCAGCGAGAGAACGCGGGGCCGGTCCACGGCGGGGCCGCTCACCGTGAAGCGTCCGGTCATCGGATCGATCGCCGTCGCGTGGTAGTCGGCGGCGGCCCCGTCGAGGGCGACGGTGATGACGCGCGCCCGCGTGGCGGCGCGCAGGCGCGCGTGCCATGGTGAGCCGGCATCCAGCACGGCGAAGCCGGCGGGAGGCACCGCCTGCAGCAGGGCCGCCTTCTCGTCGACGATGGCCTCAAGCGACGCAAAGAATTCGAGATGAACCGGGGCGATGGTGCCGAGGATGGCAGCGTCGGGCTCCAGAACGGCGGCGAGCGGCGCGATCTCGCCCGGATGGCTCATCCCGAGTTCAAAGACGCCGAGGCGTGTGCCGCGCTCCATTTGCAGCAGGCTGAGCGGCAGACCGATATCGGTGTTGAAATTGCCGCAGGTCGAGGCGGTCGGGGCGTGTGCCGCCAGCAACGCCGCCGTCCAGGTTTTGATGGTGCTCTTGCCGACGCTGCCAGTCACGCCGATCACGACGGGATTCACGGTGCGGCGGTAGCCCTGCCCCAGCGCGGCCAGCGCCTGCAGGGTGTCGGGCACGCGCAGCAGCGGCAGCGGCCCGGCATCGGCCGGCGCCTGCCAGTCCGTGTTGACCAGGGCGGCGGCGCCCACGCGGCAGGCCTGCACGACGAAGGCGTGGCCATCGACCGTGGCGCCGGGCAGCGCGACATACAGGTTGCCGGGGCGGATGGTCCGGCTGTCGTTCATCACCCCGCGCAGGACCCGCGGTGGATGCTCCCAGACGCCGCCGCTCCAACGGGCCAGGTCGGCGGGGTCGAACGGCTGGTCGAGCGTCAATGGCGATTGGATGCGGTCAGCTCCCATGGGTGGCGAGACTCCTGACTTCGGCACGGTCGTCGAACGCGAAGCGGTTGTGCCGGGTTTCCTGGTAGGTTTCATGACCTTTACCGGCGATCAGGACGATGTCGCCCTTGCCGGCGGTGCGCAGCGCCCGGCCGATGGCCGCGCGGCGGTCGGGATCGGTCTGGACGGGCTTGCCGGCGATGCCGGCCGTGATCTCGGCGATGATCGCTTCGGGATCTTCCGAGCGCGGGTTGTCGGAGGTCACGATAATCTCGTCGGCCAGTTCGGCCGCCACGCGGCCCATCAACGGCCGCTTGGCGCGATCGCGGTCGCCGCCGCAGCCGAAGACGACGATCAGCCGCCGCGGCGCGAGTTCGCGCAGGGTGGCGAGGACATTGCGCAGCGCGTCGTCGGTGTGCGCGTAATCGACGAAAATGGCGGCGGGATGCCGGGCCTCGACCTTCTCCAGGCGGCCCCAGCGGGGACGGGCGCGCTGCAGGGTCTCGCACAGCCGGTCGAAGGGGATCCCGGCGGCGAGCGCCAGCCCGGCGACGCACAGCAGGTTGGCGACGTTGAACCGTCCGAGCAGCGCGACGCTCAGCGCCTGGCTGCCTGCCGGGGTCTGCAGCAGGAAGCGGGAGCCCTGCGCGTCGAGTTGCAGGTCGGTCGCGCGGATATCAGCCGCCGCGTCCAGTCCGTACGCGACCGGGTGAAGCCCGAGGCCGGCCGCCTGCTCGATCAGACGGCGTCCATAGGGGTCGTCGCGGTTGACGACGGCCGGCGCTCCCGGATGCAAGGCGCTCAGTTGCTCGAACAGCCGGCACTTGGCCCGGAAGTAGGTCTCGAAGTCATGGTGATAGTCGAAATGATCGCGCGTCAGATTGGTGAATGCGGCCGCCGCGAAGCGGATGTCGCCCGTGCGGTGCTGGTCCAGCGCGTGCGACGAGACTTCCATGACGGCCGCCTGGCATCCGTCGTTGCGCATGGCCCCCAGCAAGCCCTGCAGCTCGCAACTGTCGGGAGTGGTCCGGCTGGCCGCGATGATCCGGTCGCCGTAGCTGTACTCGACCGTCGAGATCAGGCCCGTCTTCCGCCCTTCCGCCTGCAGGACATCGCGCAACAGGCCGGCCACGGTCGTTTTACCGTTGGTGCCGGTCACGCCGTAGACCGCGAGCGTGTGCGAGGGGTGGTCGTGGATGGCGCAGGCGAGCCGCGCGAGCGCGCGGCGCGCATCGGCCAGATGAATCCATCCGGGCCCGGTGGGTGGCGGGGGGCGTTCCGCCGCGATGGCGACGGCGCCGCGGGCCAGGGCCTGCTCGATGTGGCGGTAGCCCTCGTCCTGATGGCCATGGATGGCGACGAACAGGTCGCCGGCCCGGGCCAGCCGGGAGTCGCAGCAGACGCCGCTGATCTCCAGCGAGTCGGGTGCCGTTCGCGCGACGACCTCAACCGCGTGCAGCAAGGACGCCAGTTTCATCCACGTTCCCCTCCGGGCGGCGGCCGCCGCCCCGCATGGTTGCGCCACGACCGCGGCCTCATGATCCGGCGCCCTCCTCGGCCGGCACGGCAATCGGCAGTTCCAGATACTGGGCCACCACCTCGCCGATACGGGCGAACACCGGCGCCGAGACCGCCCCCCCCGTCCGCAGACCGCGCGGACGGTCGATAATCACGATGATGCCGAATTCCGGCTTGTCGGCCGGCACAAAGCCGACGAACGAGGCCCAGTAGTCGGTTTGCGAGTAGCCCCCGCCGGGCTGCAGCATCTGCGCGGTCCCCGTCTTGCCGGCGATCGGATAGCCGGCGATCGCGGCCCGCCGCCCCGTGCCTTCCTCGGTGACCGAGACCAGCATCGCCCGCATGTGCGCGGCGACCTCCGGGCGGATCGGGCGCCCGATCACGCGCGGGGTGTTCTCAACCACGATCTCGCCCCGCGGGGTGACGACCTTCCGCACGACGTAGGGGCGCATCAACTGGCCGCCGTTGGCGATCGTGCAGTAGGCGTTGAGCATCTGCAGGGGCGTCACTGAAATACCCTGGCCGATGGCGATCCGGGTGGGTTTCACCGTGTCCCACCTGGCGGCGGGCGGCAGGAGCCCCCGCTCCTCGCCCGGCAGGTCGATGCCCAGCGCCGCGCCGAAGCCGAAGGCGCGGAGGTAGCACTCCATGCGGCGGTTGCCCAGTTTCAGGCCGATGAGGGCCGCCCCGATGTTGCTGGATTTGCGGATGATCGTCCGGACATCGACCCGGCCATAGACTTTGTCGTGCAGGGTGTGCCCGCCGTAGAACCACGAACCGTGCCCGACATCAAACAGGGAATCGGGGGTGACGAGCCCCTCGTTCATGGCCGCCGCGACGATGACCGACTTCATGGTCGATCCGGGATCGTAGATCTGCCCGATGGTCGAGTTCTGCCAGCAGATGGCGGGAACGGCCTGGTAGTCGGCCGGCTCGAAATCGGGCACGGCGGCCATGGCCAGGATTTCGCCGGTCCGGACCATCTGGACGATGGCCCGCGCGCCGGTGGCGTGCGTGCTCGCGACGGCCTCGGCCAACGCCTGCTCGGCAACGGCCTGGATGTTGCGGTCGAGCGTCAGGTGGACATGCGCGCCGTCGATGGGCTCGGCCGTGC
>JAAYZJ010000007.1 GCA_012514915.1 Lentisphaerota bacterium
CGGCACCATCACCGACGTGCAGTACGACGATGTGAGCATCTCCGAAAACTGCGAGAACCAGGAAGGTGCCGTCGACGGTGTCGTCGTCTACGACGGCAACCAGACCGTCAAGCTCACCATCGTGGCCAAGGCGGAGGCCACGCCGCCCGCCAAGGGCGCGACGCTGACGATCAATACCGTCGCCTACCTCGTGCAGCGCGTCGGCACGGCCAAGCGCCACAAGGGCAAGGTGATCTTCACGGTCGACGCCATCCACCACGACAACATGACGCTGGCGTGACCGCGGATTTTGATTTGAGATTTCCTGGAGAAGAGACCATGAAGAACCCGAAAACAGCATTGGACGCCTTCAACGCCCCGGCCGCGACGCCGGCGGGGCCGTGCGCCGTGAGGGAGATCACGCTCGGCATGGCCGGCGTGCTCGAGGCGATCGGCAGCCCGCTCTACAACGGCGCGCAGCCCGGAACGATCGCCGGCTGGGCGCCGACGCTCTACGCCATGACGCGCGATCCCGAGGAGAGCCGCAGGATCCTGGCGGCCGGGGGCCGCGAACGCTTCGAGGCCTGCGCCCGGGCCTGGGCCGATGCCCTGCCCGTCGCCACCGGCCGGCGGCTGATCGAGACCGTGACGGCCGCCCTGCGGCGGCTCGACGCCGTCTCGCCCGACGATGCCGGCACCGGCGGAGAGGCCGGGGCCGAGGGAAACGCTTCGGCGGCTGGCCCGACGGCTGGCTGATAGGACTGGCCGCCGCCGCCATCGACCGCTTCGGCTGGACATACGGCTACGTCCGCGACGGCCTGCCGCTGGCCACGCTCAAGATGCTCCTGCGGCAGCCGCTCCCCGGGCGCGCCAGGGGCGGCGTCCTGGGCACCGCCGACATGGAGCTGATCGACTGGATGGAGGCCCAGGGCATCGAGCCCGGCCAGGAGTTTGACGCACCATGACGCTGCTGACCTACCTCAAGCTCGACACCGCCGACTTCGAAGCCGGCGTCGGCCGCGCCAACACGGCGATCGGGGCGGTAGGCTCGAATGTCGCGGGCAACACCTCCGCGATGCAGGGCAGCGCCCTCGCGACGGAGGCGGCGGCCAACGCCATGGATGGCCTCGCCGAGGCCTCGGCTAGGATGCTGTCCGGCGGCGGCGCCCTGGCCACCACGCTGGGCGGGGCCGGGCAGGCCGCCGGGACGATGGAGCTGGCGATCGTGCGGGCCTCCAGCCCCGCCCCGCTGGCGCGGCTGGCGCAGTCCGCCCGCGCGGCCGGAGCCGCGCTGGAGGACGCCGCCCGCCATGGCCAGACGCTCAACATGGTGCAGGTGGGATCGAAGAACGGCGTGCCGGTCTACGGCATGCCGGGCAGCGGCGATCCGGCCGGCGCCCTCAAGAAGGTCAAGCCCGCGGCCGACATGGCCGTGCAGGGCCTCAACGCGGTGTCGGCGGCCAACGGGTTGATGTCCGGCACGACCACGGGCGCGGCCAGCGGCGCCATCGCCCTGACCAGCGCGCTCAAAGGGCTGGGTGTGGCGTCGGCGACGGCTATCGGGGCGATCGCAGCGTTCGTGGCGGCTCTCGCGATGATAGGCAAGCACATCCTCGACGCCAGGCGCGAGGCGGCCAGGATGCAAGATGTGATCAAGCTGGACAACGCGCAGTCGGGCGTCGAGAGCCTCCGCAAGGGGTTCGAGCGCCTGGTCGAGACCATGGACGGCGCCGTCGGCCTCATGCGCGAGCTCCGCGCCCTCTCGCGCGAGGGGATGGACATCGACGCCGACAAGCGC
>JAAYZJ010000511.1 GCA_012514915.1 Lentisphaerota bacterium
AGACAGGTGCGCAAAACTTGAACAGCGCAATCGGCTCCACCCCCGCATTCAAGGCTTGTCCGTGTTCCCGATCTTTGCTATAACACCGGCGTATTCAAGGTTTTCGCCCAGCCTTCAAGTTGAACTCAATTCGATCGATTGCCATGTGCGCCGGCCTGCTCGGTACCCTGGCCGTTTCCGGAGAAACCCCGGGCGGCGCGCCGGGGCGGCAGGAAGGCGTTGTATCCGCCGCCGACGCAGACGAACCTCCGCAACCGGAGCCCCCGCCGCTGAATGCCGGGGCGGTTCTGGCGGGCACACTCGAACGCCTGCCGACCAGCCCCGTGACCCTTCGCGGCGAGATGATCGTGCGCCGCCAGCGAGGTGTGGTGCTGCGTCAGGTGCCCTTTGCGATCCATCTGGACTGGGGCGCGCCGGAACCGCGTGCCGAGTATCGCCTATCGGATTCGTTCGGACGCGTCGAGGAGCGGATCACGGCGATCCGCCAGTCCGACGGATCGTCCCTTTTGACCTGGCACCGGGAAGACGGCACGCCCGCCACCAACCCGCCGGCCCTGTCGGATCCGGTGCGCGACACCGACCTCACCTGGCTCGACCTCACACTGGCCTTCCTCTGGTGGCCCGGGGCCACCCTGGCGGGCGAGGCCGACTTCCGCGGCAGCCTGTGCGACATTGTCCAGGTCGTGCCGCCGACCCCGCTCCCCGGCTGCGGGGCCATGCGGCTCTGGATCGACCGCCGGCTCCGCTTCCTGCGGCAGGCGGAGCAACTGGACGAGGACGGCACGACGGTGCGCCGCATGTGGGTCAGCCGTGTCGGCAAGATCGGCGAGCGCTGGATGATCCGCGACATGGAGGTCGAGAGGCCCGGCGCCGGCCAACGCACCAAGCTCCATGTGGAGGATCTTGATACCCCCTGATGAGCATGCTGGCGTTCATCACCGCGGGCGTGGCGCTGCTGCCCCTCTTTCTCCTTTCGGCCTTTTTCTCGAGCGCCGAGCCGGCCTTCTTCGCGCTAAACGCCGTGCAGGTGCAGCGCATGAAGAGCCGCAACCCGGAGCGAGGCGCCTGGATTGCCGCGCAAATCAGCCGCCCCGCCCGTCTCCTCTCGACCCTGCTGATCGGCAACACGCTCATCAATATCGCCATCTCCAGCCTGGGCTACGCCGTCATCGACGCCATTCCCGGCATCGGCCGCTACAGCCCCGTGGTGGCGGTTCCCGTCATGACCCTGCTGCTGCTGATCTTCGGCGAGGTGGCGCCCAAGCGCTATGCGATGGCGCATGCCGAACGCTTGACCACCCTCTTCGCCCCGATGCTCCGGATCTGGATGATCGTGCTCCATCCCCTCGCCCGGTTCCTGGCCGCCTTCACCCGCCATGCGGAGCGGTCGTTGACGCCGGAGCGCAAGTCCCTGTCGGACGAGGAGTTGCTGACGGCGGTCGAACTGGGAGCCGAGACCGGCGTGCTCGACGAAGAGGAGCGCTCGATGGTCGACGGCATCATGCGCCTCTCGGAGATGACGGCCAGCGACGTGATGATTCCGCGGGTCGACATCGACGGGATCGACCTGGAGGACGATCCCGCGATCCATCTGGAGACGGCACGCCGGACGGTGCATCACTATCTCCCGATCTACCGCGGCACGCCCGACGCCATCGAGGGCTTCCTCGATGTTCCCCGCTACCTGCTCGACGCCGGACACAGCCTGCGTCAGGCGACGTTTGCCGCCCTGTTCGTGCCCGAGACGGTGGCCCTCGACGATCTGCTCATCACCCTGCAGCGCAACCACCTGCACATCGCCTGCGTGCTCGACGAGTTCGGCGGCACGGCCGGGCTGATCTCCCGCGGCGATATCATCGAGACCATCACGGGCGAAATCCTGCTGGGCACGGAGCAGGATTCCCCCGAAATCCAGCCGATCGGCACCCAGCGCTGGCTGATCGACGGCAGCACAAGTCTCGATGAAATCAACCACGAGCTCGACGTCGAGCTCGAGGCCGACGGCGTGGATCGGATCGGCGGCTGGGTGACGGCGATGGCCGGACGGTTCCTGCGCGCCGGCGAGGCCGTCGAGGCCCAAGGCTGCCGGGTGCAGGTCCGCCGCCTGCGCAAGCTGCGCATCGAGCAGGTGATTCTGGAGCGACTTGCCAATCCCACGGCCGACCAGCGCCGCGTGGACGATCCCTTCAAGGCCGCGGACGACGACCACGCCCCGGGCGGCGCGGAGGTCCCGTCATGATCGTCGCTCTCCAGATCGCGCTGCTGCTCGCCTGTCTCGCCGGATCGGCCTTTTTTTCCGGCATCGAGACCGGCATCATCGCCATCAACCGCCTGCGCTTGATGCACCAGGCGCGCAACGGCTCCGCGGCGGCGGGAATCATCGAAGGCTACCTGCGGCAGACGGACCGTCTGCTGGGCACGACGCTCGTGGGCAACAACCTCGTCAATGTGATGCTCGCCACGGTCGCCGCAGCCATCGGCGAGGCGCAGGGTGGAGCCGTTGGCCAGATGGTCTCGGGCGTGCTCATCGCCCTCGCGGTTCTGATCTGCGGCGAATACTTGCCCAAGGCCTGGTTCACCAGTCGCCCGCTGGAACGCTGCTTGCCGTTCGCCCACCTCCTGCAACTGGCGGAGCAACTGCTCAAGCCGCTGGCGTCGTTCTGCATGTTCCTCACCCAATGGGCCACCGTCGGCGCCGGCAACGGCAGGCGCACCCAGTTTGTCACACGCGAACATCTGCACCTGTTGACACGCGACAGCGAGGCCGGCGGGCAGATCTCGACATTCGAGCGGCTGATGATCAGCCGCGTGCTCGACATGCAGGTCAAGACGGCGGGCGATATCATGACCCCGCTGGCCAAGGTTGCGCGCGTGGATGAACAGGCGACCATCGCGGATGCTATCGCCTGCGTGCGGACCCGGGGACACATGAAAATTCCGGTTTTCACAACGGGTGGCGCGCGCTGCCTCGGCATCGTGTACATGCAGGATGTGCTGGCCAAGCTGCCCGGCCCGGAACAGGATCCGGTCATCCGCCATATGAAGCCCGCCTTCTTTCTGCAGGCCACGGTCCGGGCCGATGATGTCCTTCCCCTCCTCCGCCGCCACAGACAGCACATCGCCCTCATCCGCGACGCGCAGCAGCAGGTATGCGGCATCGTAACCATCGAGAACGTGCTGAAGATCCTCGTCGGTAACCTCCCGTCCACGGCATCAGGCGAGCGCAAGGCCGAACCGGCGCCGGCCATCGTCGCCCACCAGCCGCCACCAACCGATCGGCCGATGGAGGCGGGGTGAGGCTAATCTGCTCCGTCTGCGACCGCCCCGTCGGACAGAATCCCGCGACCTGCCCCTACTGTGGCGGGCCCCTGCGCGAACGGCGAATTGACCGCGCGTTGCGTTTCCTGCTGCCGCTGGCCGTGGTGTTGTCGCTGGGCGTGGCCATCGCCGACGGCGCGGGGCAACCCGGCGAGGTGCTGTGGCCGCGGGAGATTCCGGCCGCCTGCATCCTCGCCCTGGCCCTCGCCTGGGCCTGGCTGCCGCTGGCGCTCCCCTCCACGCAGCCGGGAATCGGTTCAGCCGCACGGCGCGCCCAGGCCGTGCGCATCGGCAGCCGCCGGTTGCTGTTCGGCGCCGCGATCGTCGTGACCGGCTGGCTGGCGGGCGGCCGGCCGACGGCGCCCGCCATCTGGCTGGCCGTCATCGCCCTGGCGGCCTGTCCGCGCCCGTGGCGGCTGCCCGCCTACCCGCTCCTCGCCGGAGTACTGGCTGCGGTGGCACGCATCCTCGCCGTGTAGCAGGACAAGACCGCGACCAGTGATCATCCGGCTTCGGCTGCGCCGCGTCCTCGCGAGCCGCCGGAGAACAAGAGTAAAAGCGGCCTACCGCGACTTCTCGATCCGTTCCAGCCGCTCGGCCAGTTCATCGATCCGCGCCTGCTGGATCGCGATCCTCCCGGCATGCGCGGCGACCTTGTCGTTCAACGCCGAGAGTGCAATCGAAAAATGGAACGAGACCAGCACCAGAAACACGAAGATCACCGCCACCAGCGATGTGACATACTGCATGCCGAACCACTGGCGGGCAGTCTCCACAAGTCCGGGAAACAACGCGACGCACGTGATCATCAGCGCCGTCGTCAACCACAGGATGGCATACTTCTCCCGCAGCTTGTAGGTGCGGATGGTCAGGAGGGTGATGACGAACACGCCCATGCTGACCACCGCCATCAATATGCGGATGCGCATCATCTGCGTGGCGGCCGTCATCCAGTGCAGCGTCAGAACCGCCAGGATGCCCGCTCCCGCGATCAGGACAGCTTTGCGCAGCATGGCGCGGACCTCCCTTTGATGAATGCCGCCGATCCGTGACGGCTGACGGGACGCAGCCGGTCGACAAACAGCGCCAGAAACACCTTGGCGGCAAAATTGATCGTTCCCCAGATGCCCAGCGACGAGGCGCCCGCCAACCGCGGACGGAACATGACGGGGACCTCATCGAACGAAAACCCCTGTCGCCGCATGAGCGCCAGCGCCTCGGGTTCGGGATAGTCGCTCGGGTAGTGGAGGGCGAAGCACAGCATCAGCGGGCGCGCAACCAGCCAGAAGCCCGAGGTGGGATCGGTGCTTGGCCGGCGGCAGATGAGCGAGACGAACCGGGCGAGAAACCACAGCACGAAGCGACGGAATGGGGTTCCGGTATAGGCGCTGCCCTCCCCGTACCGCGTGCCGATCACCAGATCCGTCGGCTCCCGCGCCATCTGGCGGATCAGCTTGATCGCCTCGGCCGGCGGATGCTGGCCGTCGGCATCGATCCTGAGCAGATAGTCGTAACCCCGCTCGATGGCATCGATAAACCCCGTCTGCACGGCGAGGCCCACCCCGCAGTTATGGGGCATCCGCAGCACCCGTGCACCCGCCGCGCGCGCCACGGCCACGGTCCGGTCGGACGAACCATCGTCGACGACGCACACCGGGCACGCCGGCAGATGTTCCGCCAGTTCCTCAAGCAGCCCCGGCAATGAAGCCTCCTCGTTGAAGGCGGGGATCAGGACAACCATCCTTGAAAGGATCGAGCGTATCTGGGCGTCGGGTTCCATGAGTGGTCCATCATCCGGGTCCTGCGGCAGCCATGAGGGCATGCATCCCTATTGCCGTTGGTTCACTAGGACAGGGAAAAGGTATCATATCCTCAACAGGCCAACAAGCAATCGGTTGGCGGCTGTATCGGATCCGAAGGTATTGGTCACACGCGAAGACGCGCCGCGACTCGAAGCGCCCGTACATGGCGTAACCACAGCGTTCGTGTAGGCCGGGACGGACGCGTTGTCCAAGGCATTGGCCGACGTGCATTTGAATTGCCGACGCGGGCGCATCCTGCTACCCTACGTTAAACCATGAAACGCGCCGCATTCCCGTTCGTCCCCGTCCGTCTCTCGCTGGCCGACCTGCTGGGGACCGAGCACCTGGATTCCGTCTGCGCGGCCCGGGCCGCCTTGCTCGGCGTGCCGCCCGACCGGGTGCGAGGCTGGGCGTCCCGCCGGATCGACTGCTATCCCCGCGCCTTTCACCAACGCCTGCTGGCGCTGCTGCCCCGCGTCGGCGACGCGCTCTGCCGCGGGGTGGCCGCGACCCCCGCGGGCGCCTCGTCGGCGGCCTTCGCGGCGGCGACGTGCACGGCGGCAGCGCCCCTCTCGGCCCTCGGCTTTCTGCGTGTCGGCGAGGATGGTCGCCTGCGGCTCACCACCAAGAGCGAGCATTACCATGCCCCGCTCGGCCACGCCTTCCCCGGATACCGCCTGCTCGACATCGCGCGCCGGCTCGGGATGCCCAATGCCACCCACAACAACACCCGCGGCGCCGTGACGCGGTTGCTCGAGCAGGAACTGATCGCCGCCGCGCACGGCCTCGACGGCGATGCGGAGGCCCTGCAGGCGGTCCTGGAAGACCGGACGCTGTCCGGACTCAACCGGGTGCTCAACCTGGAGACGGGCAGCCTGGCCGTCGAGGCCGGCGTCAAGCTCATGCTGGCCCGCTTCTACCGGGTGCAGCCCCAGGATCCCCCGCCGCCCTACACCGGGCGTGTCCCCGTCCTCCTGGTGATGGGCGACCAGGACGGCGGCCTGGCGGGCAACTACCACGGCACAACCGTGACCACCCAGACGCTGCGCGGGCTGTGGCCCGGTCTGGCCGGCAAGCTGGCGGGGGCCGACGCCTACCACATCCACGCCCTGCGCCCCAATCAGCACGCCGATCTCGCGGCGGCTTTCGAGCGGTTCGAGCGCCCGCCCTTCAAGATCGCCGGATTCCTCCACGAGATCATCATGATGAACTACGGGGCGCTGCGCCTCGAGCCGGCCTACCTGCAGGCGGCGTACACATGGTGCGCGCGGCACGACGTGCCGACCCTGTGCGACGAGATCCAGTCGTGCCTCTGGGCCCCTGGTGGCTTCCTCTTCCGCTCGTGCGGCATCCGGCCGAGCATGGTCGCCATCGGCAAGGGGTTTCCCGGCGGCGAATATCCCGCCTCGCGCCTGCTGTTCAGCGCCGCGCTCGACCGGCTGCCGCAATTCGGGGCGCTCGTCACCAACGGGCAGGAGGAACTGGCGGCGCTGGCTTATCTGATCACCCTGCACTGGGCCCGGCGGAACGCGGCGGCCACCCGCGCGCTCGGCGAGCACTACGAGTCGTCCGTGCGCGGGCTGGCCCGCGAGTTTCCCGGACGGATCGCGTCCGTCACGGGCGAGCGGCACCTCCTCGGTCTCGCGTTCCACGACCTGGCGTCGGCCCGCGCGTTCACCGCGGCCCTGGCGGCGCGGGGGCTCGATATCAGCGCGCAGACCTACAAGGCCGACTGCCCCCCCGTCGCGCTGACCAAACTGCCGCTGACCGCCTGTCACCGCACCATCGACGCGATCGTCGGCCACATGCGCGCGGTCTGCGCCACCACGTCCGCCTGAGCGAGGGGCGCCGCGTTCCGTGTTGACTTTTTTTTCGCCCGGCGCTACAACGTACCGCAACAGATAATTGTCAATGCCCAGAGACCTTTGAAAGCGAGACTTGCATGCAAAGCCTGATCAATCAACTGTTGCAGCTTCAGGAACTGGTTCTGATTCTCGACGAGCACCGGGCGACGGGTGACGGAACCCATCTGACCCGCCTCAGCGAGAACGTCGACCAGATGACCGAGCGTCTACCGCCGCAGATCCGGGGATTTCTGCAGCGGCTGCTGAAGAAGGACCACATCGTGATGGCGCCGATGCACAGCGGCGCCTGCGCCATCTGCGGCATGCGGCTCCCCATCAGCCAGGTGCAGTCGGTCCGCCGGCTCAAGGAAATCCAGACCTGCCCGAGTTGCGCGCGCATCCTGTTCGAGCCGACCGACGCGGCACAGTGGGTCGGCGAGAGCCAGAGCCGCAGCGAGCCGCGCAAGTCGGGAATCGCCCGGTTTTCCGCCCCGTCGCTGATGCTCCCCGGCATGAAGGCCGCGACACGCAACGACGCCATCCTCGAGCTGGCGACCTGCATCCAGGCGGCGGGGTTCGTCGATGACGCGGCCAAGCTCGTCCATGCCGCCATCGAGCGGGAGAACATCCTCGGGACGGCCATGGAGCATGGGCTGGCCTTCCCTCACGTCCGCGGCGTCGAGGGCGGCGGCCTGACGCTCGCCATGGGGACCAGCGAACAGGGCATTCCGTTCGACAACGACCACACCTCGACGATCATCTGCTTCTTCGTCATTCCCACCGCGGTCAGCGCTTTCTACCTGCGCCTGATGGCCGGGCTCACGGAAACCTTCCTGAAGGCGCAGAACCGCACGGCGCTGATGGCGGCCACGACCCCCGAGCAGCTCTGGAAGGCCCTCACCAAGGCCACGCGCTACACAATCAAGTGACGGCATGGACGGCGACGCCTATTTTTCGGTCTGCCGGGAGCGCGTTGAGGCGGCCCTTCAGGAGGCGCTCCCCCCGGCGGGACAGCGTCCCGCCCGGCTGACCGGCGCGATCCGCTACAGCGTGCAGGTGGGCGGCAAACGGCTCCGCCCCATGCTGTGCCTGGCGGCCGCCGAGGCGGCCGGCGGCGACTGGCGCGCGGCGCTCCCCGCCGCCGTGGCCGTCGAGTTGCTCCACACCTACACGCTGGTGCACGACGACCTGCCCTGCATGGACAACGACCTGATCCGCCGGGGGCAGCCCACCGTCCACGCGAAATACGGCGAGGCCCTGGGCGTACTGGTCGGCGACGCCCTCCAGGCGCTCGCGTTCGAGGTGCTGGTCCGCGATGCCGCGGCGGATCCCGGCCGCGCCAGGCGCTGGGTGTCCGAGCTCGCGCTGGCGGCCGGCCCCGCCGGCGTCGTGGGCGGTCAGGTGGAGGATGTCGCGGAGGCCGGCGCCACCGATCCCGACACGCTCGCCTTTGTCCATCAGCACAAGACAGCCGACCTCTTCCGCGCCGCCCTGCGGATGGGCGCCATCGGCGGCGGCGCGTCCGACGCCGTGGTCGAGACCCTGGGCGCCTACGGCAGCCACCTCGGGCTCGCCTTCCAGATCATCGACGACCTGCTCGATGCACCCGGGGAAGGCACCCCCGACGGGCCGCCGGATGAACTCACGTGCCTAACGCTGTGGACCCCCGGCGAAGCCCGGGAACACGCCACCCGGCATACCGGGCAGGCCATCGACGCGCTGGAGGGATTGCCCGGCCCCGCGACCCCCTTGCGCGACCTGGCCCGGCGGATGCTGCAGCGCGTGGTTTGAAAGGAATCCGGGCATGCCACGCGTGAACCTCTCCGTGGCGGGGGCCGCCCCCCGTTCCGTACCTGCGGGCACCCCCGCGGTCGAGGTGCTGCCGCCAACGGCCCCCAATGGGCTTCCCGTGCTGGCGGCATGCTTCAACAACGACGTGGTCACCCTGCGGCAGCCCCTGTCCGTCAACGGCACGCTCGACCCGTTGACGCTGGCGGACGTCCACGGCTGGCGGGTCTACCGCTGGTCGCTGACCTTCCTGCTGGGAATGGCCATGCACGAGGTGTTTCCCGGGCGGGTCTTCCGCGTCCGCCACCCGATCGGCGGGGGACTCTTCTGCAGCGTCGACTGGCGGCCGGAACAGGCGGCCGACATCGCCGGCGCGGTCGCGCGGATCGAGACCCGCATGCGCGAACGGGTGCGCGACGACCTCCCCGTGGCGTGCATCCAGGTCGCCTACGCCGAGGCGATCGCGAACCTCCGCGCCAACCGGCAGCTCGATCAACTGCACCTGCTCGCCTACCGCAATCCGCCGCAAGTCACGCTGATGCGCTGCGGGGACTATCTGGACATGCGGCACGAGCCCCTGATCCACCGGACGGGGCTGCTCGACCGCTTCGCGCTGACCCCCTACGAGTCGGGCTTCGTCCTCCGTCTGCCGGCGCAGGAGGCGCCGGACCGGGTTGCCCCCTTCAACCCGCAACCCCATTTGATCCGCATCTACCAGGAGCACATCTCCTGGGGGCGCATCCTGGGCATCACCACCGTGGGCGAGCTCAACGAGGCGATCGCCACGCGGCGCGCCGGCGAGGTCATCGAGACCGTCGAGGCGCTGCACAACAAGAAACTGGCCCGGATCGCCGACCAGATCGGTGGCCAGCCCTCGCGCCCGCGGCTCGTGCTGATCGCCGGCCCCTCCTCCTCCGGCAAAACCACGATGGCCAAGCGACTGATGACCCACCTGCGCGTCAACGGATGCCAGCCGTTCATGATCTCGACCGACGATTATTTCGTCGGCGATGCCCTCAACCCGCGCGATGAACAGGGCAACCTCGACTACGAGCACCTGCACGCCCTCGATCTGCCGCGGCTGAACCGCGACCTGAACGATCTGCTGGCCGGCCGCCCCGTGCACCTGCCCCGGTTCAACTTCCATACCCGCTCGCGGGAGGAGCGCCCCGACGCGGTGTCCCTGGGCGGGGACTCGGTGATCCTGATCGAGGGCATCCACGCCTTGAATCCCGAGCTGACGGCCCAGGTGCCCCGGGGCGACAAGTTCCTGATCTACATCAGCGCCCTGACGCAGTTGGCCATCGATTTCAACAGCCGGATTTCGACCACCGACAACCGGCTGCTGCGGCGCATGGTGCGCGACAACCAGTTCCGCAAGCATCCGCCGCTGCAGACCCTGCGCCGCTGGCCATCGGTCCTGCGCGGCGAGGCGCACTGGATCTTTCCCTACCAGCATCTGGCCGATGCCGTCTTCAACTCCGCCCTCGACTACGAACTGGCCATCCTCAAGCCATTCGCGGCCGCCCTGCTCAACGAGATCAAGCCGACGGATCCCGAATACGCCGAGGCCCGGCGCCTGAGCGGCATCCTCCACTGCTTCGTCGCGCTCGCCCACGACGACGTGCCGGGCGACTCGATTCTACGCGAATACATCGGCGGCAGCCGGCTCGACTACTGACCGCTCCCCCAATTGGAACGAGGAACACCCATGCCCCACCCCACAGATGGAACGGCGGCGCCGGCCGCCTCCGGCGCGCCCGAGGCCTCCACGATGAGCGAGCTCTCCCTGGAGCGCGAGAAGATCCAGATCGAGCGGGAGCGCCTCGCCCTCGAACGCGAACGCTGGTCGACCGAGCGCGACAAGGTGCAGTCAACCCGCGAACTCGCCAACCGGGCCGCCGGGCGGCTGACGATCGGGATCAGCACCTTCGCGCTGGCCCTGCTGAGCGCCCTGCTCGCGGGCGGTGCCATCGGCGCCTGGCTCGTCGCCCGGAACCAGCAGAACGCCGGCCACGAGGTCGCCGCGTCGCTGATCCAGGCCCTGGGGAGCGGCACCAACGCGCTGGACGAGGTCGACGGTCCGGCACCCTGGCTCCGCACGCTTGGGCGCCAGGGACGGCCGGGCGGATACCTGCTCATTTTGAACTAGCCGATGAGCATCTTCAAAGCCTACGACATCCGCGGCCGCTACGGCGTCGAGCTGGACGAGGCCACCGCCCACCGCATCGGGCGCTGGCTGCCGACGATCGTCGCGGGACCGCGCGTCCTGATCGGACGCGATGCGCGCCCCTCGTCGCCGATCCTGCTGGAAGCGCTGGCACGCGGCCTGCTCGAGGCCGGTTGCCAGGTCGACGACGCGGGGCTCACCTCGACGCCGATGGTCTACTTCCTGACGGCCCGCCACGGCTACGACCTCTCGATCCAGATCACCGCCTCCCACAACCCCGCCGCCTACAACGGCTTCAAAGTTTCGCGGCGCGACGCGCGTCCCGTCGGCTACGACACCGGACTGGGCCAACTGGAGCAGGCGGTCGCGTCGGGCACCCTCCCCCCGCCCGCCGCCGCGCCCGGCCGCCTCCGGATTGTCGACCGGCTCGACGAGTTCCTCGCGTTTCTCGCCCCCTGGCGCCCCGATCTGGACGGCCTGCGGCTGGCGGCCGACTTCAGCGACGGCCTGGCGGCTCGCACCTTCAAACCGCTGTTCAACGACCAACTCCATTACCTCGCCGACACGCCCGACGGCACATTTCCGAGCCACCCGCCCAATCCGCTGGAGCCGGCCGCCCGGGAGCCGCTTATCCAGTGCGTGACCGTCGGCCGGCTGGACGGCGGGATGATCTTCGACGGCGATGCCGACCGGGTCATGTTCGTCGACGAGACTGGCCGCTTTGTCCGCCCCGATCTGATGATCGCCCTGCTGGCCGTTCCGTTCCTGCAGCGCCAGCCCGGCGCGACGATCCTGCAGGACATCCGCACCTCGCGCGGCGTGACGGCGTTTCTGCGGCAGGCCGGTGCCAACCCCGTCCTTTGGAAAGTCGGGCACGCCTTCGCCAAGGCCAAGATGCGCGAGCTCGGCGCCGTATTCGGCGGGGAACTGGCCGGGCACTACTATTTCCGCGACTTCTTCTGGTGCGACTCGGGCGAACTCGCCGCCCTGGTGGCTCTCGGCGAACTGGCGGCGGCGCGGCGCCGGGGGCAACGTTTCAGCGAGTTGCTCAAGCCGTTCGATCGCCTGGCCAACACGGGAGAACTGAACTACCGTGTGCCACGCCCCGCCGACGCCGTCGAGGCGGTCCGGCGCGGCCTGATCGCAGAGCGCGCCCCCGATCTCCTCCTCGATTTCGACGGTTGCCGGATCGAATACCCCGACTGGTGGGCCAGCATCCGCCCGTCGAATACCGAGCCCTACCTCCGCGTCATCATCGAGGCCGACTCGGCCGACCGCCTCGCGGAGCGCCGCGCCTGCGTTGAGCGGTTGCTGGGAGGATAAGGGTCACGTCTCAACATTCAACATCTTCCTGATTAGCTCTATTTGTTTTCGCAAATTCCGTTCGGTAGCGGCCTTGCGCTCCAGGCGCTTGATAGCGATGCTGACCGCCGCATAGTCCACACCACCGAGCGCTTCTCCTGTTTCACGCAAGGTCAATCCACCATAACGGCGGGCCGCCAACATCGCCAGCGATTTGTTGTCGCCGCCGCGATGCGTCAGCCAGGTTTGACGTGTCTCGCCGCAGACCTGCTCAACCGTATGCAGGATCTCGTCGATGCTGCATTGGCGGCGCAGTTGGCGCTTCCCGCTTGTCTCCCGTCCGCCTCCGCCGGACTGCTTCTTGATGGCCCTGACAAATCCTTCGGCGCCAATCGCAAGGGCATCGTGCAATCGTTCGGCCTTAGATGGATCAACTCCGTGCTCCAGCCGATTACGGATGTCTCGCCGGTAGGCGGCCCGTGTCTGCTTTGGGTCGCGATGCGCACGGGCCAGCAGGACACCGCTCTGCAACCAATCCGGCCCTTTCGCGTAGCCTCCAAAGCAGCGGTACGAACTCCAGCGGTATTCACGCAGAACCTTCAGCCGCAGGCTGATTTCCTCCGGACTCGCCACGCCGACTCCCAGCGCTTCCATCTGTTTCGCGCGCTTGCCCAAGGCGAATGCCGCCGTGCATACCGGATTCAGATGCACGTACAAACTCACCTCGTACGCCCATCCCTCATCCTCAGAATTCCGTTTGTCGAATGTCGAGACGTGACCCTTGTGGCCCTCTGGCACGCGGCCATTATAGGGCCGATGGCGGCGAGACCAGCGCACGATGGACCGCGCAGGCGACATCCTGCCGGGTGAACGGCTTCTGGATGAAATGCACGCCCTTGTCGAGGACGCCGTGATGGGCGATGATGTTGGCGGTGTACCCCGACATGAAAAGGCACTTCAAGCCGGGACGCCCCAGC
>JAAYZJ010000512.1 GCA_012514915.1 Lentisphaerota bacterium
ACCGGCGCAATCAGGACGCGATCGCCCAATGGTCTAATCTTTGCCATGTGTCTCTTCTCCGTTCGGTGTTCTGTGTTCGGGTTAACCCTGCGGAACGGCGCCTCCGTTCCGACAGCAGGTGGCGCGCGCCTTCGCGGCCCGCGCCCAAGGGGATGGATTACTTCTTGTCGTCGTTCATCGTGAAATCGGCGTCGATCACGTCGCCCGCGCCCTTGGCGCCCGCGTCGTCGTCGCCGCCGGCGGTGCCGTCGGCCGCGGCGTCGGCCGGGGCCCCGCCCGCCTCGGGCTTGGCGTAGAGATCCTGGGCCACGGCCTGCATCGCCTGCGTCAGCGCTTCCTGGGCCTTCTTGATGCGCTCGGTATCGTCGCCCTTCAGCGCCTCCTTCAGGTTCTCGATCGCCTGCTCGACGGGAGCCTTGCGCTCGGCCGCGACCTTGTCGCCGTTCTCCTTGAGCAGCTTCTCCGTCTGGTAGACGAGGTTGTCGGCCTGGTTGCGCGCCTCGACCGCCTCGCGGCGCTTGGCGTCCTCGTCGGCGTGCAGTTCGGCGTCCTTGCGCATCTGCTCGATCTCCTCCTTGGAGAGACCGCTCGACGCCGTGATCGTGATCTTCTGTTCTTTGCCGGTCCCCAGATCCTTGGCGTTGACGTGGAGAATGCCGTTGGCGTCGATGTCGAACGTCACCTCGATCTGCGGCACGCCGCGCGGCGCCGGCGGAATGCCGTCCAGCTTGAAGCGCCCGATCTGCTTGTTGTCCGCCGACATCTTCCGCTCGCCCTGCAGGACGACGATCTCGACGCCGGGCTGGTTGTCGGCCGCCGTGCTGAAGATTTCGCTCTTCTTGGTGGGGATCGACGTGTTGCGCTCGATCAGCGGTGTCGACACGCCGCCCATCGTCTCGATGCCCAGCGTCAGCGGCGTGACGTCGAGCAGCAGCACGTCCTTGACCTCGCCCTTCATGATCCCGCCCTGGATCGCGGCGCCGATGGCGACGACTTCGTCGGGATTGACCCCCTTGTGGGGCTCCTTGCCGAACAGCTCCTGGGCCTGCGCCTGCAGGCGCGGCATCCGCGTCTGCCCGCCCACCAGCACCACTTCGTCGACCTGCGCGATGCCCGCGTCCTTCAGACAGTTGCGGCACGGCCCCATCGTCCGCTGCACGAGCGGGTCGGCCAGCTGCTCGAGCTTGGCGCGCGACAGCGAAACGGCCAGGTGCTTCGGGCCGGAGGCGTCGGCGGTGATGAAGGGGAGGTTGATCTCCGACGCCTGCGCCGTCGACAGCTCGCACTTCGCCTTCTCGGCCGCCTCGCGCAAGCGCTGCAGCGCCATCTCGTCCTTCGAGAGGTCAATGCCCTGCTCGCGCTTGAAATCGTCGATCAGCCAGTGCATGATCGCCAGATCAAGATCGTCGCCGCCCAGGTGCGTGTCGCCGTTGGTCGCCTTGACCTCGAAAACCCCGTCGCCGATGTCCAGGATCGAGATGTCGAAGGTGCCGCCGCCGAAGTCGTACACGGCGATCTTCTCGTCCTTCTTCTTGTCCAAACCGTAGGCCAGCGACGCCGCCGTCGGCTCGTTGATGATGCGCAGCACCTCGAGCCCGGCGATGCGCCCCGCGTCCTTGGTCGCCTGGCGCTGGCTGTCGTTAAAATAGGCGGGCACCGTGATGACGGCCTGCGCAATCGATTCGCCCAGATACGCCTCGGCATCGGCCTTGAGCTTCTGCAGCACCATGGCCGAAATCTCGGGCGGCGAATAAACCTTCTCACCGATCTTTACGTGCGCGTCGCCGTTGGCCGCCTTGACCACCTGGTAGGGAACCAGGTCGATCTCGTGGGCGACCTCGTCGTACTTGCGGCCCATGAACCGCTTGATCGAATAGACGGTGTTTTTCGGGTTCGTCACCGCCTGCCGCTTGGCCGCCTGGCCAACCAACCGCTCGCCCGTCTTCGTGAACGCCACGATCGAAGGCGTCGTCCGCGCACCTTCGGCGTTCGGAATGACGACCGGCTGGCCGCCTTCCATGACCGACATGCACGAATTGGTCGTGCCCAAATCAATGCCCAATACTTTTGACATGAAAAAAACTCCTTCCCGTTCCCCTCGCGCCAGGCGGAACGTGTAACCCTGCCGACTGCAAGATGACCACAGTCAGTATGCACCGTGATCGTTCAGGTGTGCGCCTCTTTATAGCAATGGTCATGCCAGCGCATCGGGCGCGCCGGACTCAATTCAGTGTAAATAGCTTGTTATAAGCGTTTTATGGAATTAGATAACTGCGGCGGATGGTGGGCGTTGCCCCGCGTGGCAGGGCAATTATGGCCCACTTGCCTAGCTTGAGGCGTTGAAGTGTGCCATTATGGCGCTCGTTGCTGCGAGAGATCGGTTGGCGACGACGGGGCACGACTACGGATGACGCTGGGGCCGAAGCAATCGTGCCCCGTCGTCGTGCCCCGTTGTCGTCGGCCGAATGCGGCCTGTTGGAAGCGCATAGCCGGTGAACAGAAAGGCCGGCACGCTGGAGCCCGCCGTCCCCGGCGGTTGTTCGCTCCCATGCTCCGCGTGGTGGTGTGGGGGTGTTGAAAAGGTAGGACAGGCATTCCTGCCTGTCCCCTGTGGATTGAAAAGGTAGGACAGGCATTCCTGCCTGTCCCCCGTGGAGGCGTGTGCGTGCCGCTCAGGCCATGTGCTCGGCCATCTCGCGCGTGATCGCCCACTGCAGCGGCTCGCCGCGGAGAAAGCGGCGGCATTCCTCCACGGCGAGTTGTCCCATGCGGTGGCATTCGCCGGCCATTGAGCCGGCGATGTGCGGCGTCAGGAAGACGTTGGGCAGCGTGAACAGCGGCGAGCCGGGCGCCGGCGGCTCGGGGTCGGTCACATCGAGCAGCGCGGTGAGGTCGGGCCGATCCGCCAGCACCTCCAACAGGCCGGGCTCGTCGATGAGCGCGCCCCGCGCCGTGTTGATGAGCGTCGCGTAGGGTTTCATCGATGCCAGCAGGGCGCGGGTGATCATCCCCCGCGTCGCGGGGATGTTGGGTGCATGCAGCGAAACCGCCTCGCAGGCGGCGAAGAGCGTCTCCAGCGGGGTCATGGTCACGCGCAGATCCAGGGCATCGGCCTGTTGCTGGGTCACAAACGGGTCATAGGCCAGCACCCGCGTCTCGTGCGTCTGCAGCCGACGGGCGGTCAGCTTGCCGATCATGCCCAGCCCGACCAGCCCGACCGTCGTGCCGTACGCGCCGGCGATCGACTCGCGTGTGTTGCGCCGCTGCCTGTGGCAGGCGGCAGCAAGCGGCCAGGCCCGCTTGAGGGCGAGGATGATCTGCGCCTCGGCGAACTCCGCCACGGGGACGGCGTTTGCGGCGTAGCTGCTCGTGAGGGGGATGCCGCGCGCCCAGAACGCGGGCGTGGCGATTCCCCGGATCGACCCTGCCCCGTAGAAGAAGGCCTCCAGCGCCGGCATCCGGTCGAGCAGCGCCTGGTCCAGCACCGGCGACCCCCATCCGCCGAAGGCGATGGCGGCTTCGCGCAGGACCTCGTCGCCAGGCGGCGGCCCACCCGCCGCGGGCAGCGGGCCGGTCACCTCGACGAG
>JAAYZJ010000513.1 GCA_012514915.1 Lentisphaerota bacterium
ACTTCATTCCCATGCGGTTCGTGATCAATGCGGCCTGCTGGCACCATGTTGACCAGGGGGCGCTGCAGGATCTGATGGAGGCGCATCCCTTCCTGTTTCCCGATTTCGTCCGGCAGGAGAAGATCACCCCCCGCTACGGACTCAACCAGCGCCGGAACGTGCCGTACACCGACCCCTGGGGATGTGTGTGGCAGACGTCCGACGACGGCATCACCGGGGCGGTGCATGGACACCCGCTGGCCGACTGGAGCAACCTCGCCGGCTACACGCCCCCCAGCCCGGAGACCACGGACGGGACGTTTCCGATCGACTGGGGGCAGATCGCGGAACGGGTTGGGCAACAGCGCCGGGCAGGCCAGTTCATCCAGGGCGGGCTGCCGCACGGGCACACCTTCCTCAGGCTGCAGGACATGCGCGGCTACGACAACTTGCTCTTCGACATGATGGATGGCCGGGCGGAACTGCAGACGCTCATCGGGATGGTCGCGGCGTTTAACCAGCAGATCGTCCACAACTGGCTGGAGCTGAATCCCGATCTGATGAGTTTTCCCGAGGATCTAGGGATGCAGGTCGGTCCCATGCTGAGTCCCGACTGCTTCCGCACGTACATCAAGCCGGTCTATGCGGCGCTCATGAAACCGGCGCGCGAGCAGGGCTGCATTGTCCACATGCATTCGGACGGCGACATCCGTACGCTCGTGGACGACCTTGTCGACGGTGGCGTCGAGGTGATCAATCTCCAGGACTTGGTCAACGGCATCGACTGGATCGCGCAGAAGTTCGCCGGGCGCACCTGCATTGATCTCGACATCGACCGGCAAGTCATCACGGCGCGCGGCACGCCGCGGCAGATTGATGAGTTGATCCGGGAGGAGGTCGTGAAGCTGGGTCGCCGGGAGGGCGGGTTGATGATGGTTTACGGCCTGTATCCGGGCGTGCCGCTTGAAAATGTGGCGGCCTTGATGGACGCCATGGAAACCTACGCCGGGTACTATGCGTGAAGGCCGGGCGCTGGATTTTCCGGCTTGCCAGTCCGCCGGGAACGTGCCAACATACGCGGTGAATCAGAAGGCGGCCCGGGGCGGCTGCCACTTGGGATCGTTCGCATGGCGTATGAAGTTCTAGCACGCAAATGGCGGCCGAGGCAGTTTGACGATGTCATCGGCCAGGAGCATGTCACCCGCACGCTCAAGCATGCCATTTCCAGCGGGCGGGTGGCCCATGCCTACCTCTTTGTCGGCCCGCGCGGCATTGGCAAGACGACGCTTTCGCGTCTCTTCGCCAAGGCGCTGAACTGTGCACAGGGACCGACCGCCGATCCCTGCGACGCATGCGACCTCTGCCGCGAGATCGCCGGGGGACATTCGCTGGATGTCGTCGAGATCGACGGGGCCTCGAACAACGGTGTCGACAACATCCGCGATTTGCGCGATTCCGTCCAGTTCGCCCCCGCCCGCGCCCGCTTCAAGATCTTCATCATCGACGAGGTCCACATGCTTTCCGTCGGCGCGTTCAATGCGCTGCTGAAGACGCTGGAGGAACCTCCGCCGCACGCCAAGTTCATCCTGGCGACCAC
>JAAYZJ010000514.1 GCA_012514915.1 Lentisphaerota bacterium
CTCATGGCGCTGGCGGCCCGCTTCAGCCTCGAGCGCCGGCTGGTCGAGGAGGCCTTCGCCGTCAAATGGGATCTTCAGCTCGTCCAGGGCAACCTGAGCGACGCCATCGCGACCTGCCGCGCCCTCGTCCGCCTCTACCCCGATACGACGCTGGCCGATCGCGCCTTCATGCAGATCGGCAATGCGCGCATGATGGACAAGAAGGACACCACCGCGATCGCGTCGGCCATCCAGGTTTACAACGCCGTCCTGTCGCTCCCCGCTTCGCCGTTCAAGGCCGAGGCCCAGTTCCGCATCGGCGAGGCGATCGAACAGCAGATCAGGATGCGCCAGCGTCCGGGCGAGAAGCCCGATTTCGCGCCGGCCATGGTCGCCTTCAAGCGCTGCGCCGAGGCCTACCCCGAATCGTCCTACGCCGGCGACGCGTACAAGCGGGTGATTGACTATTACATCGGAACCCGCGATTATGCCCGCTGTGTCGAGACGCTCGAGCGGGTCTTCCAGGACTACCCCGACGCCCCCTGGCTCGACGAGATGCTGCTCAAGTGGGGTGTCGTCAACCACCGCATGGGCAACCGCGAGGCGGCCCTGGGCAAGTTCCAGCGGCTGGTCGAGGAATATCCGGGTGGGCAGGCCGCGCAGCAGGCGGCCGCCTTCCTGCAGCGTCTGAACCAGTAGAACACCGACAAGGGAGAAGCGACATGATGGGTTATCTGCTCGATGGCGGCTGGATGATGCTGCCGCTGCTGCTCTGCTCGATCGGCCTCCTGGCCGTCGTGATCGACCGCGGGCGCGCCTTCCGCGCCGCCGCGATCGACCACGAGACGCTGCGCCGCGACGTCCGGCGCGCCGTCGGCGCGCGCGAAATGGACCGCGCCATCGCCCTCTGCGAGGCATCGACCGGCCCCGTCGCCGCCACGATCCTGGCGGGCCTGCAGCGGCTGAAGCGGCTTAAGGAGCGGAACAAGAGCCCGGAAGAGATCGAGATCACCGTCAGCAAGACGATGGAGGACTACGCGCCGAAGGCCATGCACGGCCTCGAGAAGCGCCTCAACGTCCTCGTCCTGATCGCCTCGCTCTCGCCGCTGCTCGGCATGACCGGCACCGTCACCGGCATGATCCGCTCGTTCGGCGTCATGGCCGCCTCGGCCGGGCTCGACCCCGGGGCCGTCGCCGGCGGCATCTCCGAGGCCCTCATCACCACCGCCGCCGGCCTCCTGATCGCCGCGCCGGGCGTCGTCGCCTACAACATCTTCGTCCGCAAGGTCGAGGAGTACACGATGGCCATCGAGGGCGCCATCTCCGATCTGGTGGAGGTCGTCAGCGAATCGTGAGCCGCGACCGCAAACGCTCGTCCGACGTCGCGCTGGACCTGACCTCGTTCGGGGACATCGCCTTCCTGCTGATCATCTTCTTCATCCTGACGACCAGCATGGCCCGCCCCTTCGGCCGCCCGATGGAGATGCCCGCGGCCGCCACCCCGCCGCAGGGAACCGCCTCGCCGCGCATCCCCGCGATCAACATCCTCGCCGACCGCATCCTCTTTACCGAGGGCGAGGGGGCCGAGCGCGAGCTTTCCCTCAACGAGCTCCGCGCCGAGCTGTGGCGGAAGCAGTTCGCCACCCTCGAGCCCAAGGGACGCCTCGTCGTCCTCGAGACGGCCGAGGACGTCGGCTATGAACGCTATTTCCAGGTGGTGACGACCATCGCCGAGACCGGCGGCGTCGTGGCGATGCTCAGCGACTAGGATGCCTCATGATCCGCAAGCGAAAACGGGCCGATCTCGTCCTGCCGCTGACCTCGTTCGGCGACATCGCCTTCCTCATGATCATCTTCTTCATGCTGGCCTCGAACTTCATGAAGTCGGCGAACCTCGAGCTGACCGACGCCCGCGGCAGCAGCATCGAGCAGCAGGAACCCGCCCAGGTCACCGTCGTCCTCGACGAGGACGGCGTCCTCTGGTGTGAGGGCGCGGCGTGCAGCCCGCAGGAGCTTCCCGCGCTGCTGGCCGCCCGTGTCGACGATCTGCGGGGCGCGGCGGTGCATGTCCGCATCCATGCCGGACACCCGCGCCGCACTTTCATGCCGGTCATCGAGGCCGTCAGCGAGGCCGGCGTGAAAATGGTTTTGACGGGAGAGTTGGAGGATTGACACCATGAACCAGGAAGTGAACCGC
>JAAYZJ010000515.1 GCA_012514915.1 Lentisphaerota bacterium
CCTTCGACACCTGGGCGAAGGCCGCCACCAACCTGCAGGCGGCGATCGACGCGGCCGGCGGCGGTTACACGGCCGAACTGGTCGTCAGCAACGGCGTCTACACGGCGCCGGCCGAGATTCTTGTCGCCAAGGCCCTGCCGATCCGCAGCGCCGCCGGTGCTGCCGAGACGGTGCTCAAAGGGGAATATCCCGCCGCCATGCACCGCGTGATCCGTTTCACCACGGCGTCGGGCGGCAGCGGGCTGGACGGCTTCACCATCACCAACGGCTATCTGACTGGGGCCGAGGGGGCGGGCATCTATGTCGAGCGGGCCACCGGGAAGGGCGTCGCCATCCGCAACTGTCTGGTCGCCGGCAACGAGGCAACGGACTACGGCGGCGGTGTCCATTTCCTTTCCACGACGCGCCTGGGCAACTGCACCGTCGTCCGCAACACGGCGGGGACGGCCGGCGGCGGTGTCTATCAGCAGGGCGGGACGGCCACCAACATGATCGTCGCGCACAACGTGCTCACCTCGATGCTCCCCAACGATATCCACGGTTCGGTGACCAATTTCGCCTATTCCTGCGCGTCCGACCTTACCGAGGGGATCGCGGGCAACCGGGCGGGCGATCCGCGGTTCGTGCAGCCGGGACGGGGCTATGGTCTCGCCTGGGTGCCGGGCGACTACCGGCTGAAGCTCGGTTCGCCCGCGGTCGACGGCGGTGTGTTCGAGGACTGGATGGCCGGCGCGGCCGATCTGGCGGGCCAGCCGCGGGTCGTGGGGAGCGCCCCCGACATGGGCGCCTTCGAAGGGGCCGTCCTGCCGCCGGGGACGCTGTTTTTTATCCGATAAGCTACGATAGACCCTGGCAAAAGATGCTACAATCGCTGGCAGCATCGGATACCGGTAATTGACCATGAAAACACGCAATCTCTCGAGAATGTTGCTGGCGGCGGTTGGCACGGGAGGGCTGGCGCTGGCGCACCCGGCGCACGGCGCCGACGCCTGGTGGCAGGAACTGGGCGCCGCCCCGCTGGCGGAACTCGATTGTTCCCGGGCCGAGGATCTGGTCAGCCAGTTGCCGGCGCCCTGGAAGGTCCGCCAGGGGTCGTTCCGCAAGCACCAGACGGCGGGAAGCGTGGGAAGCGTGCCGCAGATGGACATGGGGATGGACGACCTGCTCGGGGACGGCGGGTTGGCGCCGCTTGGGGTGGGGGCGGCGGGGGAGAAGGGCAAGACCACGCTGGAAGCGCTGGATACCCTGGAAATCTACGCGCCGGGAGCGGCGTGGGGCCAGCTAGCCGTCGCGGCCGAGGTTAAGATGATCGCCGGAGCCGAGATCGCGCTGGTCGCCGGCACGGAGCAACCGGTCGCGAGTGACGGCGGCTACGGCCTCGTGATCCGCCCCGGGCGCAGCAAGACGGTCGTCGCCGTGCGTGGGGGCGTCTGGCGTGCGGGAGCCCCCGTCGCCCACGGCACGCTCGACGCGGGCTGGCGCGACTTCCACCTTCGGCCCGATC
>JAAYZJ010000516.1 GCA_012514915.1 Lentisphaerota bacterium
CCGCGTGGCCGCCTGGCGTGAACGGCTGATTGAACGGTTGCGCGACCGACCCGAGGGCTTCGTGCGCGACGGCCAACTCGTCCCGGGGCGGCCCTACGGAGCGATGATCCCTACTGAGGGCTGACCGCCTTGACGAGACCCGAAGCTGCCAGAGTTGATCATGACTAGGCCCACCGTCATCATCTTCAATCCCGATTCCTACCGGGGGGATGTCCTCGGGCACCTGGGCAACGCCGGCGCCGTCACGCCGCATCTCGACGCACTCGTGAACGAGGGGGGCGTCTCCTACGCCAATGCCTTCGCGCAGAATCCCGTCTGCACGCCCAGCCGCTGCTCGTTCATGACCGGATGGTATCCGCATGTCCACGGGCACCGCTCCATGAAGAACATGCTCAAGCCCTGGACGCCCAACGTGGTCTCCGAGCTGCGGCGCGCCGGCTACCATTTCTGGTGGGGCGGCAAGAACGACTTGTTCGCCGTCGAGAAGCCCGAGGATTATCTGACCTACTGCGACACGAAGTTCCGCCCGGTTTCGAACGAGGCAAGGGGGCATCGTCCCCTCGAACCGCTCCCCGCGGGCGATCCCCGCCGCGGCGCCTTCTACGCGGGAGTCATGCCTCGCGACCCCGGCGCCGTCTACCACGACGGCAACACGGCTTTTGTCGAAGGAGCGATCGAACGGCTGCGCCAGGACGACGGCAGCCAGCCGTTGTGCCTGTTTCTGCCGCTGGGCCTCCCCCACCCCGCCTATGCCATTGAAGAGGCCTTCTATGAACGGATCGATCCGGCCCGCCTGCCACCGCGACTGGCCAAGCCGGTCGCGGGTGGGCCGATTCCGTTTCTCGATGCCCTGCGCGAAGTCTACGGCTCGGCCGCCATCGACGAGGCGACCTGGCGCGAGGTCAAGCAGATCTACTACGCCATGTGCTGCAAGGTCGACCACCTGTTCGGCCGCCTGGTCGCGGCGCTCAAGGAACTGGGCCGCTACGATGACACGCTGATCGTCTTTCTCTCGGACCACGGCGATTTCACCGGCGACTACGATCTGCCCGAGAAGACGCATGCCACCCTGCAGGATTGCCTGCTGCGGGTCCCCCTGCTGATCAAGCCGCACCGCGGGTGCGAGGTGCAGCCGGGCGTGCGCTCCGCCCTGACCGAACTGATCGACCTGCCCGCGACCCTGTTCGACCTGCTGGGCATCGAGCCGGACTACGCCGTGCAGGGACAATCGCTGCGGCAGTCGCTGGCCGGGGACGACCGCGAAATCCACGACGCCGTGTTCGCCGAGGTCGGCAGCCGCGCAGGCGACCGAGCCTTCAAGAATCTCGACGTCCTGAAGATGCCCCCCGACTCCTTCTACGCGATGCAGTCGCGCGCCGCGCTCCAGGCACACACAAGCGGCACCTTCGCCGTCTCCTGCCGGACGCGCGACTACAAGTACATCCGCCGCGGATACAACGACTGCCACGAGTTCTACGACCTGCGCGCCGATCCCGGCGAGCAGCGCAATCTGCACGGGCAGGCTGCGGTCGCTGCGGTCGAAGCGCAGTTCGAACATCGCCTGCTCGATTTCTACATGCAAACCGCCGATGTCCTGCCGTTCAAGCAGGATTCACGTCAAATCTAAAGACACCACCATGCCTCATGCTCCCCTTTTCAATGCCTGCGCCATTTCGGGTGAACCCGACCCGCAGCTCGCAGTGGCCGGGGGAGTCCCCTGGATGGTCTGGATTCAGGCCGCAACCGAGGACGGCTTCAGTCTCGAAACCGGCGGAGTGGCGCGTGACGCCCGTTTCCGGGTTGTGGCGGCGCAGCGCAACGGCGGGCGGGTGACGATCGTCCGGACGTTTCCGGTCACCTGCGACTCGCCCCGCGCGCAGGGGATCGGTGTCGGCCCGTCAGGCTGGATGGTCTGCTGGACCCACACGCGCGACGGCGTCACGGAACTGCTGATGGCAACGCCCGCGCATGCGCCGCGCGTCATCCG
>JAAYZJ010000517.1 GCA_012514915.1 Lentisphaerota bacterium
AATTTCTTCGGCTACGCCAGCATGATCGAGGGCATCGATCTCTACGCCGACCTCAGCGGGCGCCAGGACGTCGCCCGCTGGTTAGGCGACCTTTGCCTCGATCTGGCCGACGAGGCGCTGAACGCCGCGCGCGAGGGTCAGCTCTGCGGGATCAACTTCTGCACGGCCCTGGCCATCGGTCACGAGCGGACCGGCGATCCGCGCTTCCTGCAACTGGCAGGGATGCTGCTCGACACTGTCTATTGGAACGCCGGTGGCGTGCAGGGGGGGGGTAGCGTCAAGCCGGTGGCCTCGACCTACCGCAACTTCCCCCGGCTGCTGGGGCACGCCTGGCGGGGGGGCTTGCTCGATGCCTACGAGTTTCCCCATGCACGCGCGTTGCAAGCCGCACCCTGCGCCCCCGCCGTGACCGGTTAGTGGTCGCAGACGTTCTCGCCGGCGACCAGCGTGCCGGCCAGATACTGGCCGGCGAGTTCTTCAGGTGTACCGGCCGGCGCACCGACCACGACCTGGATGCCGTTCTCTTGGAACAGACCCTGCGCGCGCTGGCCCATGCCCCCGGCGAGGATCACGTTGGCCCCCTGCTCGTGGAGCCACTTGGGCAGCACGCCGGGTTCGTGCGGTGGCGGCGTGACCATCGTCTTGCCGGTCACCTGTTTGCCGGCCGCATCGACATCCAGCAGCGCGAACTGCTCGCAGTGCCCGAAATGCATGCATACTTTACCTTCGGCCGTCGGTATGGCGATCTTCATGGATCCTGTCTCCTGGTTTGTGTTTTCCGCTGGTTTCGCGCCGCCTGCGTTCTCGCCATCCGAGAGGGCGAGGATCGGTACCGTGATCCCTGCAAAGGCCTTGGCGGTCTCCGACTTGTTGTAGTGATAGACAAACGGCCGGCCGTCGTCGCAGGAGGCGCCGATGGCCGGGTCGATCGGAATGCGCCCGAGGAAGGGCACCTCCATGCTCGCGGCCATCCGTTCCCCGCCGCCGCTCTTGAAGATGTCGGTCACGGTGCCGCAGTGCGGACAGACAAACCCGCTCATGTTCTCGACCACGCCGATGACGCGCAGATCGAGCTGATGGCAGAAGGCGATCGAGCGGCGCACGTCGGCCGTGGCGACATCCTGCGGCGTCGTGATGACGATGGCGCCGTCCAGCGGCGCGGCGAGCTGGCAGACGGAGAGCGGCTCGTCGCCGGTGCCGGGTGGTGAATCGATGATCAGATAGTCCAGTTCGCCCCACTCCACTTCCTCGAGAAACTGCTTGATCGCGCCCATCTTGAGCGGCCCGCGCCAGATCACCGCCGCGTCGCGGTCGCGCAGCAGCAGGCCGATCGACATCATCTTGACGCCCGCAAGCTGGACCGGCTGGATATGTCCGTCAACCGACGTGACCTCGGCATCCTCGAGATGCAGCATCTTGGGGATGCTCGGACCGTGGATGTCCACATCCATCAAGCCGACCTGCCGGCCCTGCAGCGCGAGCGAGATCGCCAGGTTGGCCGCGACCGTGCTCTTGCCGACGCCGCCCTTGCCCGACATGACCAGGATCTTGTGGCGGATGGTGTTGACGGGGAGGTTGGCTGCCGTCGCTTCCGCCTCGCCGCAGGTGCCGCAGTCGGCGCCGCAGGTTCCGCCCGAGGGACATCCCGCCATGCCCGTGTCTGTTGTTGGCTTCTTGTCTTGCTTCATTGTTGTCTCACTTCTCCAGTTGAATCCTGTCAAAGATACCCGATCAGCCTAGTCAAACGTCAGGATGGCGCCTGCGCCCGCCGACTGCACGCGCCCCGGCAACGCTTGCCACAGCGCGGCGGTCGCGGCAAATCCCGTGCAGTGCATCGGGTAGAGCGCGGCGATGTCAAACCGCCGCAATTCACGAATCGTCCAGGCCAGTCGCTCGGGCGTTGCACTGCGCAGGTGCATGCCGCCGACAACCGCCCGGATCGGCGCGCCGCCCGTGAGGCCGCGGATGTGGTCGAGGGTGTTGATCACGCCCGCGTGGGCGCAGCCCAGCAGCACCACGATTCCGGTGGCGGTCTCCACGATCAGCGCCTGGTCGTCGGCGACGGGATCATCCTGCCGGCCTTCAGCATCCAGGCAGAAATGCTCCTGCGAACGCTCCTCGTCGTGGATCCGGGGAATTTCGCCGGTCATGCGGACGCCTGGCAAGATTGCCACCGCATCCGTCGAGAGCATCAAACGCGCCGCAGATCCCCGCGCCGCCCGCAGACAGGCTTCGGGCATGCCGATGGCATAGATTCCCGACGCCTTGGCGCGGTATTTCGGAGCCACTGCGCCGGGATGCGCGTGGACGGGAAGCGGCCGGGAGGCGCATTCCAGAACCTGCGCCAGTCCGCCGGTGTGGTCATAATGGCCATGGCTGAGTACAATCGCATCGAGGCAGGTCAGATCCAGATTCAGCACCTTGGCGTTGTCCGCAAGGACGAGTCCCTGCCCCGTGTCGAAAAGCAGGTGTTGCCCATCGCGCTCAACCAGGAAGGCCAGTCCGTGCTCGCCCCGGATGCCCCGCCCCGCGGCCGTGTTTTCCGCCAGAACGACAATCTGCAACGCGGTCTTCACTGCGCGGGATTTTCCGGGAACATCATGGCGTCCGCGAACGCCTCCTGGAAACCC
>JAAYZJ010000060.1 GCA_012514915.1 Lentisphaerota bacterium
GGTGCCGGAGCTGCTGCTTCACGACGACGCGCTCGTCGTCTGCAACCGCGCCACACGCCAGAACCAGGTGCGCATCCAGGGTCAACTCGCGCCGCTCACCGGTGACGCGTCCCCCGCCGCCGGCGTCTACCCGGACGACGATGCCGCCACGCTGCAGCCCCTGGCGCTGCGCGCCGGCGCCCATCAGCAGTTCTGGCTGACGATCCACGTGCCCGAGGCCACGCCTGCGGGGCTCTACCGGGGCTCGGTGACCCTGGAGGCCGACGGCCGCGGGGCGGGCGACATCGCCGTCACGCTGCGCGTCCTCCCCTTCGTCCTGCCGCCGGCGCGGCCGCGCCATGACGCCACCCGGACGTTCCAGGTGATCCTGGCCCACGGTCTGTCGCTCGACGGCGGACCGGCGGCCGAAGCCCGTTTGCGCGCCGCCTTCGCCGACATGGCCCGGCACCAGGTGCTGCATCCGCTCGCCCCCGACTTCTCCCGGCCGGAACAGGCGGCGCGCGAACTGGCGTGGCGCCGCGAGGCGGGATTGCCGGACGCACCGCTCTGGCTGGCCGATCCACTGACGGTGCCGGCCTGGCGGTCCGCGGCGCCGGCCGGGCGGGCGGCGGCACCCGACCTTGCCGGGTGGGCTTCCATCGCCGCCGTGGCGGCGCGGCTCGCGGGTCACCGGGAGCTGTTCATTCACTTGCCTGCGGGATCGGAGCCTCCCGCCGCGCTTGCCGCGCCGCTGGCGTCGTTCAAGACGGCGACCGGCGCACGCCTCTGGATGCACGGCAGCGAGGCGGGCATCAACGACTACGGTTATCTGATCGATGCTCATCAATACGGGGCACCGGCCACTCCCCGGCAGATCGAGACACGGCAACGCGTTGGCAGCCGCGTGATCTGGGGCGGGACCCCAGCCCCGGGCGTCGAGAACCCCGAGGTGTGGCGCCGCCTGACGGGGCTGGTTCCCTATCTCAACGGCTACGACGGCGTCACGATCGCCGGCTTTTCCGAGGCGGAACATCCCTGGTCCGACACGGCGCGGGGCTTCACGCGGTCGCGCAGCCTGGTCTACCCGACGACGAGCGGCTGGATCGGCACGCTGGCCTGGGAAGCGGTCCGCGAGGCGATCGACGATGTGCGCACCTTCACGCTGCTCAACGACCTGATTGCCCAGTGCCGCGCCGCGCCCGAGCGCCTGGTGGTCATCGAAGGCCGCCGCGCCGCGCTCTGGCTGCACCGGGCCGAGGCCGCCCGGGCCAACCTCGATACGCTGCGCCTCGACGCCATCGCCTGGATTCTGAAGCTGCGTGCCGCGCTCGCCACCCTGGAGACGAAGGAGGAACCATGAGCCTGCGCCTCCTGATCCTGATGCTCGTGCCGGCGCTCGTCCACTGCGCTTCGGCGGCACCGCCGGAGCTGGCTCCCCGCCCCTACGCCGGCGGATGGATGGATCTGCTGGATGGCGCCACCTACGAACGAGCCCACACACTGGCCACGGCGCGTCCCGAGGCGCTCGACACCCGGTTCGCGCGCTACGGCGACGCGCCGGAGACGGAATCGGGACATGGCCTGCTCGCCGTCTACAACGACACGGGCTGGCTGCTGGTCGTCCGCCACGACGACACCGCGGACAAGCCGCGCCCCGACGGGAGGATCGAGATCTTCATCGCCACGCGGCCCGATGCGCCGGCACCCGACGCGCCGCACCACCTCGTCCTTGATTTCGACGATCAAGGTCCCACCAACCGCATGGTCGACCGGCAGATGTACGAAGTGGCGGGCCTCGAGGAGCGCGAGCGGCGCACGGGCCCCGCCATCGTCCAGCACGCCCCGCTGACGGAGGGCTACGACTACGAGCCGCTGGACGTCGCGTTCCGAAGCTTCCGACGCCCCGGGGGTGGCTACTACACGACCTTCTTCTTCCGCTGGGGCCGTTTCGCCGCCGTGCTGCCCGACGGCGCGCGCGGCGCCCAGACGTGGCGTTTCAAGATCATCCGCATGACCCCGGGCGGCACCCGGTTTGTCTGGGGCGTCAACCCCCACCCCCATGCCGGACATGGCGTCCTCCGCTGGCCGGCCTTCCGATCCGACTTCCTGGCCGACATCTACCGCCAATGGCTGACGACCGGTTACGGTGCCGACTACGTCGCCCAGAAGGATCGTCTGCATGAGTTCTGGACCGTTTCGCGCCGCGAGCAGGACTACGGCTTCCTGACGGTCGCGGAACCCACCTTCGAGCCCCGCAACCCGACAAGCGACGCCCTTTTTGTCGCGACGGCGCTCGACCCCCTGATCCACGCCAACCAGAAGCTGGCCGACGCCGTCTACAAGCCCCGTTTCTCGCCCAAGCCGCTCCCCGTCCTCTCCATGCCTGAACCCGTGCGCAAGCTCATCTTCGCAGAGCTCCCCCGCCTGCGCACCTTCCGGGACGATGTCGACGCGCGACGCCGCGACTTTCTACTCAACTGCCTGCTCGGCCGTGCGCCCCAGCCGCCTCCCCCCAGGGAATCGAAGGAGACGGATATTACCGAGACCGGCTGGGACGCGATCGACGCAGCGGCCGGAAACGTGAACATCGACTTGGACGACACGGTCTTCTAACCCCCCCGCCCGCGACCCCCTGATCGGAACTGGCATGCAGAAGCACTCCTCACCTCGAACCCACGGGAGACGCCCGCGCGTCCACGACGGATCCCTGGCGGTGCTGGCGGCGCTGATGGCGGGGGTGTCGGCCGCCTCCCAACCGGCGCCGCTGCTCGCGTTCGACCCCGCGCGCGCCGCGAACGGCGCGATTCCCGACAGCACCGGGCACGGCGTCCTGCTGCAGCTCGGGAAGGGCGCACGCGTGCAGCCGGGCGGACCCGGCGGGCGCGGGTTCCTGGCCTTCGACGGCAGTGCTGCGGCCGAGTCGATCTTCACAAGCCCGGAAGAGTTCGACAACCTTCTGAAGGGCGACGAGGTCTCGGTCAGCTTCTGGCTGCGGGCCGACGCGTTCCAGGAGGGGACAATCGGGCTGGGCTACAGCCTGCTCCCGCGCGGCATCTACGAGCAGGCACCCCTGCGCTTTCAACTGAAGACACGAGAGACCGCCTTTGGCGCCTACGAACTCCGGAGCGGCACCGACCGCCCCATGCACACAGGGCATTGGCACCATGTCGCCTTCGCCTACTCGCTCTCCAACCGCCAGTTTGCCGCCTATTACGACGGTCGCGTCCAGGCCCGCCATCCGCTTACCCAGGACGAGCCTTCGCCCGTCGAGTCGCTCCTGCAGCCGATCGGGCAGGCATTTCCCGGAGCGATCGCGGAGCTGCGCATCTGGAACCGGGCGCTGTCCGAGGAGGAACTGCTGGCCTTTCAGCCCCCGGACGACGCGGCGCGCGCGCTCCAGCAGCGGTTCGAGGCGGCGGCGGCCGTTGCCGTGCATCCGCCGTTCCGGGACTGGTGCGCGAGACTCGCCGGGCAGGTCGGGGCCGGCGAGCGGGCCGCCGTCTCCATCCGCGCCTGGCAGCGTCTCCAGCACTTCGCCCGCGACCTCGACACCCTGGCGGCGTGGACACGCCCGCTGGCCCCCTTCTCCTCCATGGCCGCAGCCCCCTTCGCCAGCTTCACCTTCTACCCGTACGACAAGGCCAAGCGTCTGCCGCACATCCTGCCGCACGACGGGCGGGGCACCGACCGCCTGACCACCTCCCTGGCACAGGGCGAGTACGAGGGTGTGACCTTCATGCTACGTCCTTTCCGCGATGTGGCCGCGCTGGAGATCCGCGCGACACC
>JAAYZJ010000061.1 GCA_012514915.1 Lentisphaerota bacterium
AACCGGTCGGGCGCGCCATCGGGTGCCGTGGACACGGCGGTCACGGTTTGTTGAAACAGGGCATGCACCTCCGCGGGCGCCTCGGGCGGCGCGAGGCCCGCGGCTTCGAGCACCGCCCGCCGCAGGTCGAGCTGGGCGTTGCGCTGCACGCGCTCGGCGGTGGCCAGGTGGAGCGCGGCGACGGAGGAGATCAGAATGAGCGTCAGCAGACCCATAAAGCCCACGGTCCGCGCACTTTCACGCCATCGCATCTTCATCTTATCGACCCCCCGTTGGGCGCCTCTTCTGGCGGGCGCGTATCGCGATGTCGAGGATGGGGGCGAACATGTTGGCCAGCAGGATGGCGAACATGGTTCCGGCCGGCCAGGCCGAGAAGGTGGCGATGGTCGCGGAGAGCGCGCCGACCGCCGCGCCGAAGATCCAGCGTCCGGGGTTGGTCTGCGAGGCCGAGACGGGGTCGGTGGCGTAGAAGAAGATGCCGATCACCAGGCTGCCGGCCAGCGCGGCGCGCAGCGGATCGGGAGCGTCCGCGGGGCCGAAACGCCAGAAGAGCGTCTGGAGGACGAAATAACCCAGGAACCCGGCGATCACGATGCGGTAGCTGGCGGCCTTGCGCCAGACGATGTAGAGGCCGCAGAGGAGGGTCAGGGCGGCGCTGGTGCCGCCGATCACGCCGGGTGTCGTGCCGAGGATAAGGCTTTCCAGGGAGAGATCGGCGGCGGTCGCGCCCGTGGCGGCCAGGGTGTCGGCGGACAGCTTGAGCAGCGAGCCGGGCGTGGCGGTCGTGAAGACGTCGGGAGGCGCCGTGGCGGCCGTCCAGCCCCAGCGGGCCAGTCCGGCGGGGAAGCCGGTCCAGGGGGCGGTCCAGTGCGCCGTCAGGTAGTTGCCGAAGCAGATGTAGATGAAGGCGCGGCCGGTCAGCGCGGGGTTGAACACGTTGCGCCCGAAGCCGCCGTAGACCATCTTGCCGAAGACGATGCCGAAGACGATGCCGACGACCGCCATCCAGAAGGGCAGGGTGGGGGGCAGTGAGAAGGTGAAGAGGATCGCCGAGACGAAGACGGCCGACGAGGCCGGCTCGTTCCAGCGCCGCGTGAAGGCGTATTCGGTGGCGAAGGCGGCGGCGGCCACCACCGCGGCCAGCGCGGCGACGCGCCAGCCGAAGCTGTAGATGGCGAAGAGCAGCAGCGGCGCACAGGCGGTGAGCACGTGCTTCATCGGCTGCTGCCAGTTGATCCATCGGGTCTTCGTTTGCGGCATGCTTGCGTTCCTTTCCGCTCCGGCGGCCCCGTTCAGGCTTGGTTCAGCACCCGCAGGACCTGCGGCGTGACCTCCACCAGGTTCGACACATTGCGCTTCAGGGCGTCGCCACCCTCGCCAACCACGATCAGCGGCACCGGGTTGAAGGTGTGGCTGCGCAGGTTCAGCGCCTCGATGTTGCCGTGGTCGCTGGTCAGCACCATCAGCATCCCCATCTCGAGGGCCAGCGGCGACAGCGCGCCGAGAAAGGCGTCGAGCTTGCCCAGGACCTGGCGCGCCTGCTCCGGGTCGCCCGAATGGCCCGCGCGGTCCGATTCGAAGAACTCGAACAGGGTGTAGTCGTAGCCCAGCGCGATCTGAACCAGATGCTCGGCGGCGGCGGCGGGCGTGATGACCGGCCCCGTGTAGCCCTTGTCGAGCAGCGACTGACGCGTCAGATCGTGGCAGACCGCCTGGTTGGCCAGCAGGTCGTTGCGCATGGCGATCACTTCCGGGCAGGTGAGCGCGGCGGTCGTCGTGACGGAGCGGAAGCGCCGGTTGCGGATCTCCTCGACCGAGTCGGCGAGGTAGCCGTCGGCGAAAAAGCCGCGCTTGGCGATGCGCTTGAGGGCCAGGAAGATGTTGTCGGCCTCGACCAGCTTGCGCAGGGACGGCCCCGGAAAGCCCTCCACGTGACGGCCCATCGCCTGCGCCGCGTTGAGGCCGGTGAAGAGGGCGGCCTGTCCCGTCGCGCTCTGGGGCAAGCCGGGGACTCCCAGGCAGGCGTCGATCGGCCGGGCGGCCTGCTGCAGCAGACGGTGAAGATGCGGGCAGTTCGCCTCGGTGACCGGATTGTCCGGTGACGGTGGCGCCAGGCCCAGGCCATCGACAAATATGAAAATGATCTTCACCCGGATCCAATTTTAACAGCCCCGGCAGCGTGTGCAAGCGGGAAGTGGCGTAATCGGTTGGCGACAGGGGGCGCGAAGGATGAGCATGAATCGGTGGGCAAGCGGTGGCGACGTTCGGGCGTGCGCGGAGGGGCTATTCACGTTTTGCCCGCCTCTCGATGCGCAGTCATCGCGCATCCCTGTCGCTAGCCGGTTACGCCGAATAAAGTGGTTCCTTGACTCCCCCACGGACTCCTATCATAATCGCACCCGGATCGCTGCACGCCGCCCAGGCCGGACGCCTGGCGGCCAAGGAACCGGGAAATCAACGATGACCAAGGTGAATGTGGGTGTTTGCGGGCTCGGCCGGATCGGCGTCAAGCACTGCCGCTGCCTGGCGCAGGATCGCGAGCATTACGCGCTCACGGCGCTGTGCGACCTCGACGGGGCGCGCGTGGCGGCCATGCAGGCCGAGCTGGGCGGCCGGGGCTATGACGACCTCGACGCGTTCCTGGCCGACCCCGGGACGGAACTGGTGATCCTTGCAACCCGCTCGCTCGACCACGCCCGGCACGCCGGGCAGGCGCTCGCCGCGGGCAAGACCGTGCTCCTCGAAAAGCCGATCGGGGTGACGGCGGAGGACTACCGGATCCTGCAGCAACTCGTCCGCCGCTATCCCGGCAGGCTCTTCTTCGGACACAACCACCGGTTCGAACCGGCCTTCGAAAATGCGCGCGCCTTCGTCGCGCAGGGGCTGATCGGCAACCTGCACGTCATCAAGCTCCGCAAGCATCACGCCTTCATGCGCCGCAACGACTGGCAGATGCGGCTGGACTGCGGCGGCGGGCAGCTCAGCGTCTGGGGGCCGCACCTGCTGGATCAGGGCCTCCAGCTCCTCGGGGCGCCCGTGCGCGAGGTGCAGAGCCACCTGCGGCGCATCCTGACGCCGGGCGACGCCGACGACCACGTCCACATCACCCTGGTGGGAGCCAACGACCGGATCGCCATCATCGAGATCAGCAACGCCGCGGCGCTGCCGGAGGCCTACTGCACCCTGTACGGCGACCGCGGCGCCTTGAGCTACGGGCAGGATCAGAAGACGATCCGTCTCAAATTCCTCGATCCCCGGTTCCGCTGGCCGGAGGCCGCCGCCGAGGCGGGCACCCCGGCGCTGACGCAGGGGATGGCCGCCGATCGGGAGCTGCCCTGGATCGAGGAGACGCGCACCGTCGAACCGGCCACGAGCCTGTGGGACCAGGTCGAGATCGAAATGGCCCGCCATCTGTACAACGCGCTCCGGCGGAACCTGCCGTTCCCGGTGTCGAGCGCGGATGCGCTGGAAGTGGTGCGGATCACCGAGATCGTGAAGCAGCAGAATCCCCGGTTTCCGTGGATCGGCTGAACGCGCGACCGGAAGCGTGATGAAACGGATCAAGATCGGACAGCTCGGCGTCTGCCACGAGCACGCCGCCGCGAAGATGAAGACGCTGCGCAAGATGGACGACGTCTTCGAGATCGTCGGCGTGGTCGACGACCGCGCCAGCCGCGCCGTCCGCTTCGCGGGCACCGACCTGAAGGCCTACGAAGGCCTGCCGTGGTTGACGGAAGCGGAGCTGTTCCGGGTGCCCGGGCTGCAGGCCGTCGTCATCGAGACGGCCAACGACGACCTCGTTCCCGCCGCCCTGCGGTGCCTGGAGCAGGGCCTGGCGATGCACATGGACAAGCCCGGTGGCTACGATCTGGGGCTTTACGACGCGCTGCTGCGCGGGTGCGCCACCCGCGGCATCCCCTTCCAGATCGGCTACATGTTCCGCGCCAATCCGGCGTTCCAATTCTGCCTGCAGGCCGTCCGTCGCCGCTGGCTGGGAGACCTTTTCGAGGTGCAGGCGGGCATGAGCCACAACTACGGCGGCGACCGCTATGCGGACTACATCGGCCGGCTGCCCGGCGGCATCCTGTTCAACCTCGGCTGCCATCTCATCGATTTTATCGTGGCTCTGCTGGGCCGCCCCGACGGCGTGACCCCGTTCCTGAAATCGACGCCGGGCGTCCCCGACGGCGTTCTGAACAACGGGCTGGCCATCCTGGAGTACCCCCGCGCCACGGCCACGATCCGTGCCTGCAGCCAGGAGGTCGACGGGCTGGCGCACCGCCGGCTGAAGATCTGCGGCACGAAGGGCACGCTGGAGCTGAGTCCGCTGGAGCGTTTCGACGGCGAGCCCCTGCGCCTGCGGTTGACCTTGAGCGAGGGGAACGCGACCTACGCCGCGGGCGCCCATGACGTCGACACGGGAATCCGCCTGGACCGTTACCGGGACCAACTGCTCGAGCTCGCGCAGATGATCGCCGGCGAGCGGGCGCGCGCCTTCGATCACCGCCACGAACTTCTCGTCCAGGAGGTGCTGCTGGCCGCATCCGGCTGCCTCCCCTGGAAAGCTTGATCCGAGACAAGGAACCCTGCCCATGAAGCCACGCAACCTCAATCCCAACCAGATGTTCATCGCCATGGCCGAGCAGCACCGGCCCAAATACCGCTTCGAAGGCGGCGACCGGGCCGCCTTCGAGCGCTGGCGGGAGGCGGCCCTGCCCGACGTGCTCGCCTGTCTGGGCGACTCGCCGTCGGCAGTACCGCCCAACGCCGAGCTGGTGGCCGAGTGGCACGACCGCGGTCTGCGCGTGCAGCGCTGGCTGATCGACGTGCAGCCCTGGCTCTCGGCCGCCCTCCTGATCAACATCCCCGGCGACCTTGCCCCCGGCGAGAAGCGCCCCGCCATCCTCTGCTGGCACGGCCATGGCGCGCACGGCAAGGAGCCGGTCATGGGGAACGCCACCTCGCCCGGCCTCGCCGAGTCGATCCGCAACCACAACTACGACTACGGCTTCCAGATGGCGCAGGCGAGATACGTGACCTACGCGATCGACTGGATCGGCGCGGGCGAGCGCCATCCCGAGCACAAGCCCAACCACACCCAGTCGTCCGGCGGCCGCGACTGGTGCAACCTGCTCTACCTGCATGCGACCATGTTCGGCATGACCACCCTCTCCATCAACGTGGCGCACGGCCGCGTGGCGACCGACTTCGTCTGCACGCGCCCGGAAGTCGACGCCTCCCGGCTCGGTGTGATGGGCCTCAGCGGCGGCGGCACGATGACCACGTGGAGCTACCTGTGCGACGCGCGGTTCCGCGCCGCCGAGATCATGTGCTACTGCGACCTGTGGGAAGTTTTCGGCATGCGCGATCTGAACTACTGCGGCATGCAGGTGGCGCCGGGGCTCTACAAGCTGGTCGATCTGCCCGATCTGCAGGGGCTTCTGGCGCCGCGGCCCCTGCTGATCGACATCGGGGCGCACGATAGCTGCTTCCTGGTCGACACCACCCTGAAGGCCTACCGCCATCTGGAGTCGATCTACGCTGCGGCGGAGGCGTCCGACCGGCTGGAGCTCGATTTCCACCCCAACGAGCACGCCTGGGGCGGACAGCGCGCCCAAGCCTTCTTCCAGAAACATCTGCGCGACGCGTGAACCGCCTGGAGCCCACATGAACCGAGCCCTTTCGATCCGATTGTCAACCGGGCTGATGTCTGTCCCGCTGCTGCTGGCCCTCGCCGGCTGCGCCCGGGAACCGCGCGATGAGGCCGCGGTGCGCCCCGCGTCCGATCCGGCACCGGTGGTGCCGCCGGCCTTCACGGTCTGCGATCCGGCCCCGGGCTTCCAGGCACCGCCGATCATCCTGCAGTTCGATCCCGCCGTGCCCAGCGGCGCGGACTGGGCCGTCGTGGGCGGTGCCGGGCGGCGCCGCGCATCGGGGCCGGCGGCCATCATCGGCGATGCCGCCGCCTACCTGCGCGAAGGGATCGAACGGATGACGGGGCAGGCGCTCCCGGTGCTCAGCACGAACGATCTATCCCGCGGCATCGTCCTGACGCTGCTCAAGGACGCCACCCCCGACATCCGCGGCGACACCGCGATCAACCTGGCGCTGGCGGACCATCCCGGCGATCCCTATGCGGCGAACGAGGCCTTCGTCCTGCGCAGCGAGACCAACCGCCTCTTGGTGGTCGCCCGCACGGCCTACGGCCTGCTGGCTGCGGTGGCGGAGCTGCTCGAGGCGGCCGGCTACGAGGTCCTGGGGATGGGCCCCAACTGGATCCACGTCCCCGATTACCGCGACCGCCCGCTGACCTTTGCGCTGGACCGGTCCGGCCGTCCCGGCTTCTACATCCGCAACCAGTGGGCCACGTCGGGGCAGAGCTACGGGGTCGGCACGATCACGGAGGGACTCACGCACCCCGACGACGAACCCGTCGGCACGAGCTACCAGCGCTGGCGCATCGGCACGCGCATGGAGGGGCGCTCGATGCCCAATTTCCCCGGGCACGCCCTGCAGGCCTACCATGCGCGCGTGATCGAGCGGATGAGCCGCGAGCGCCTGGCGGAGGGGTTTCTGGCGCCGCGGATTCTGGTTTCGCCCGTGGCGGAGCGTCCGGAAGCCGTGGCCGACAATGCCGGCTGGCTCTGGGTCAACGCCGACACCAACGCCGCACCGGCCGCGCGCGCCTTCACCTCGGACGGCAAAACCTGGCAGCCGGGGCCCCGCTGCAGCCTTGACGTCTCCTCGCCCCTCGTGCGCGGCATCATCCTCGATGAAATGATCCAGCGGGCGCGGGAACGTCTGGCGCAGGGTTTCGGCGATCCGCCCGACAACCTGCTCATCTTCCCGATGGATCCCGAGGATGGCGGCGGCTACGGACAGCTCGGCACGCTGGCGCGGCACCCCCGCTGGTATCCCGACTACCTCGCCGCCGCAGGGGTGGTGTTCGGAAAACCGTATGTGCTGCACGGCGTCAACGGGCTCGACCAACCGCACGAGCTGTGGGATCCCGATGCGGCCAGCGACCACGTTTACGGGCTGGCCAATTTCCTGCTGCGCGAGTTCGACCTGTGGGTCGACCGCCTCCCGCCGGAGGAGCGGGCCGCGGCCGGCGGCGACGCCCTCAAGGACCGCGTCCGCTGCAGTTTCTACTGCTACAACTACCACGACGTGCCGCCGAACTTCAACCTCGATCCGCGCATCCGCGTGATGATCGCCGGCTATCCCAAGCACCGCGGCCGCGGCAAGTGGAGCCGCTTCGCGAGCCAGGAGGATCTGGCGCGCGCCTTCAAGATCATGCTGCCGCGTGAGCCGTCGGGCGACTACCGCATCGCCGGCATCGCCTACTACCACGACCAGTCGGCCGAGGGACTGCCCGCCAACTGGGACGCCTCGCCCGCCGCGATCGCCGCCGACTACCGCCGGCTGTTCGACGCCGGCTACCGGGCCGTCTCGGTCGAGACCGATTTCAACTTCGGCAAGTATGGGCTGGCCTACTACCTGACCGCCAAGATGCTCTGGGATCCCTCGCTGACGGCCGAGGGGCTCGACGCCCTGCGCGACCGCTGGTTCCAGCGCGCCTACGGCGGCGCCTGGCAGGGGATGAAGGCGTACTACGACTTCATGCTCAAGCCCAACTTCACGGTGAACGGGCCCAACTTCTGGGCGCAGGCCATCCGCCTGATCGACACGGCGGCCCGCGCCCTCGATCCCGCCCGCGAGCCGGCGGCGGTCCGGCGCATCGACGACCTCAAGATCTTCTGGTACTACCACTACCTGATGGCCTCCGGCAAGCTGCAGCCCGACCATCCCGAGGCCCTGGCCTTCCTCTGGAAGGGGCAGATGTCCTACATGGTCGCCATGCACGGCCCCGTGCGCTCGCTCTTCCGCGGCAACGGAACGGGGATCGGCAAGCGGGTCGGCGAGGCGCTCGCGTCGGGACCGGCCCACTACACGCACGCCGAGACGGAGGCCTGGTGGGCCGATGTGCTGGCCTTCTGGCCGTATGTCGCGGTGTCGCGCCTTGCCGACGCGACTCTCGCCGATGGCACACCGGCCGCCGACGTTGACCTCAACGACCTCGTCGCCGTCCGGG
>JAAYZJ010000518.1 GCA_012514915.1 Lentisphaerota bacterium
ACCGCGAGTTTCTCGAACAACCGCTGGGCGAGAGGTCGCACCATCTGCTCCACACGCACTACGCGGGCAAGCAACCGGCGGTGCCGGACCAGGAAACGCCATGAGGATCATCGGTAGGTGGGCGGCGGCAATCATTCTGGGTGGAGTCTGCGCGGCACGTGCCGGCACCCTGCATGTCTCGCTGCTCGGCGACGACGGCAACGACGGACTCTCCTGGGCGGCGCCCCTGCGGACGATCCAGGCCGCCGTGGCGGCCGCGCGCGACCAGGGCCATGCGCTGGTGCTGGTGAGCAACGGCATCTGGAGTTCGACGTCCTCCATCGTCGTCACCAACGCCATCACGGTGCGCGCCTTCAGTCCCGATCCCGCCGCCACGACGATCAACGGCTCCGGCGGGCGCCCCGTCTTCTGGCTCGGCCATCCCGGCGCCGTGGCCGACGGCTTTCTGATCCGCGATATCTACGTGGCCAATGCCGGCGGCGGCGGCATCTGGGCCAACTCGCTGGGGACAATTCGCAATTGCATCGTCTGGGGCAACCAGGCCGGCGCCGGAAACAAGCAGAACATCCGCAAGGCCGCCAACACGACGCTCGTCAACACGCTGGTCACCCTTTCGCCCGGCGTGACGGGAACCGACACGGTCGATGCCGATCCCCAGTTCATTGATTCCGGGGCCGGCGACTATCGTCTGCTTCCGGGTTCGCCGGCCATCGACGCCGGCGACAACCAGACGTGGCAGGAGACGGCCCTCGACTACGCCGGCAGCTTGCGGCGCGCCGGCAGGGTCGACCTGGGAGCCTTCGAAGCGCTGGCTCCGGACGCAGGGCCGTTCCGGGTCAACTTCACGAACACGTTGTGCCGCGGGGCGACGGAATTGGAGGTGGTGTTCACGGCCCATGCGGCCGGCGCTGATACGAATGGCCTAACCTACTCGTGGGATTTCGGCGGCGGCCATATGTCGGGGGCGGAACTGCGTGTGGTGACGAACACCTTTTAGAGACGTGGGGCCATCCTCTGATTTTGTGACTTCATGACCTCGTGACGCCCGACGTTACGGCGTCACGAAGTCACCGGGTCACCAAGTCACCAAGGCCACCTAACCCAGAAAAGGAGAAACGAGATGAGCAAGATATACAACCCAAGCGGTGGCTATCGCAAACTGCACGCGTTCAATTTTGCGACCATCATCCACTTGGGAACCATCAGCTTTTGCAAACGGTATCTTCCGTGGAAGGACGACCCGTTGGGCAAGACGCTTGGCCAGATGGTCGGCGCGTCGCGTTCAGGCAAACAGAATATCATTGAAGGTTCGGAACGCGCCAAGACCTCGGCGGAAACGGAGATCAAGCTGACGGATGTGGCCAAGGCCAGCTTGAGCGAGTTGCAGGGCGACCTTGAGGACTATCTCGTAACCAAGGGTAGCATTCCCTGGAGCATCCATAACCCCGACCATCAGGCCGTGGTGGCGGTCATGCTGGACGAATTCGCCTACACCGACGACCTGCTGCATGACTACTGGATCTTCTTGCTGGCGCAGAAGAAGAAGTTCAACCTATGGCTTGAAGAGCGCGACGACATTGCCGCGGCCAATGCCCTGATCATCCTGATTCAGCGCGCGACCGGCCTGCTGGGGCGGCAGCTGACCCGGCTTGAGCAGACTTTTGTCGAGCGGGGCGGCATCAAGGAAAAGATGTTCGCCGCCCGCGTCGAGGCGCGTGCCGAGCCGACCGCGCCGCAATGCCCAGAGTGCGGTGGCGCGATGCGGAAACGCGCCTCCGCCCGCGGACCGTTCTGGGGGTGTAGCGCGTACCCCAAGTGCAAGGGCATCCGGAAGATCAACGAACTGGAGCACACAGAAACCGACCCGATGCCCCGATGACCTCATGACTTCATGACTTCGTGACGCCCGACGTTACGGCGTCACGAGGTCATCGAGTCACGGCGTCAGACCAAGAAAAACACATGATGGCACTACCCTGCATCGACGCCGGGCCGCGCGGCGCGCCCGTCGGCCCGGAACCGTAGCCGAATGGCGGGCGGGTCAACCTGGGGGCCTACGGGGGAACGTCCCAGGCCTCGCTGCATCTGCAACGCGGCGCGCTGATCATGATCCGGTGAACCCGCTGCGCCTCTCATGCGTTCTCTATCTGCAAGACATGTCCGTGGTGTCCGGCCGCCAGGCCGGAGCGGGCGGGGTCGGCCGATGGAGCACGGGATCACATGGAGAGAACAGCGGGGCGGACGAACGGGTTGACGGGATGGATCATCGGATTGGGACTGCTGGCGGCGGTCGGCGCGCGCGCCGCGACGAATTCCGTCGCCCCGGAGGCGGCCGGCCGCCCGACGACGGACTTTCCCGACATTGTTGTACGGGCGACCCGGCTGTCGCTCGCTCCGGATGAACAGCCCTATGCCATCTACCGGCACGACCGTACCGCGATCGAGCAGGGCGTCGGCCGCGCG
>JAAYZJ010000519.1 GCA_012514915.1 Lentisphaerota bacterium
ATTCGGCCCGGTCCATAGAACCGCGCTCCCCCGCGAATCCTGGTCGATGATTCCCGAATCGACCAGCACATAGCCGCTTGCCGGCCTGATGTCGAGGTGGGCGTTGTAGGCGCTGGTCTTCACGATCGGGATTGCCTTGCGCTTGCGGTCATGGGGCCTTACATAGACCGTAACGGTCCGGTCGACCGGGTCGTGGAGCGGCACGGCCAGTGATTTTTTGGCAATGGCGGGGAGGCGCTCGTCAAGGGCCACGCGCGTCAGCGGGGAGTCGGGATGCGCGGCGGCGAAGGCTTTATGCAACCGCTCGGCCTCGGCCCATTCGCGTCCGCGCCAGGCGAGCGTGGCGGTGTAGAACTCGGCGGCCTCGGCCTCGGGGGTGCCGGGATGGTTCGCGGCGGTTTTCGCGAACCATTCGCGCGCCTCCCTGAAGCTGCCGACGCGGGGCGAGGCGCAGAGCGTGCCGGCGTAAAGCAGGGCGGCGGGCGCCAGCGGGCTCCGGCGGTGTTCGCGCTCGAAGCGCGCGTAGAGGGCGAGCGCATCCTTCGTCCGGCCGAGGGCGGCCAGGGTGAGCGCCGTCTGCAGATCGCAACGGTCGGCACCTTCGCGCCCGGCCAGGGGGGCGGCCGCCCGGCGGTAGAGCCTGAGGGCGCGGCTGTGCTCGCCGGCCGCGAGGAGGCCGTCGGCCAATGCCAGGTCGGCGCGGGCCCGGCGCTCGGCGGGGAGCAGTCCGCGCGGGGGCGGCGCCAGCCGCCCGGCGGCACATTGTTCAACCAGATGGTCCCAGCGCAGGAACTCAACCTTGTCCTCGCCGGCTGCGTCGCGGCGGCGGGTGAAGATGGCCGTGGCCTCCGGGGCGCGCCCGAGCATCAGCAGGGCGAGGCCCCGGTTGAGGTCGAAAGCGGCATCGGTGAAGCCACCGCTAGCGGCGGCCTCGTCGTAGGCCTTGAGGGCGCGGGCGGGCTCGCTGAGATCCTCGAGCCAGGCATCGCCCGCCGCACGGCGGGCCCGGGCGGCGCACAGGATGTTGGTGTCGGCCAGCGAGCGCCGCCACAGATCGTCCCAGGCGGCCAGCGCGCCCTGCGTGTCGCCCAGGGCGTGGCGCGCCTTGCCGAGGCCGAACCAGGCGCGTCCCCACAATGGATGGCCCCGGCGGTTGTTGAAGTCCATGAAGCTCTTGGCGGCCGCGTCGAAGCGGTTTCGGGCGAGGAGCGCCTCGGCCTGCTCGAGCCCGGCCAGCGCCGGGTCGCGCCGGCGCTCGTCGTCCCTGGCGGCCTGCGCCGTCTTGATCTGCTCCAGCCGCTTGGACGCGGTGCGGGCGTTTGCCAGCGCCCGGTCCGCCTCGGGCGCGTACCGGCTGCCGGGGTGTTCCTTCAGGAAGGCCTCGAGACGGGATACCGCCTCGGCGAGGTCGCCGTGGCGGGCCAGCAGCAGGGCGTGGCAGGCGGCGGCGCGCTCGCGCAGCGGTGAGTCCGGGTAGCGCTCCAGCCACTCCTCCAGGGCCGCGATGCCCTTTTCAGGCTCGCCCGCGCTCAGCGCCTCGCAGCGCGCGAAGGCGATGCGGTCGGGCGGACCGCGTCGGCGGCGGAGCATGGTTTCCCATGCGGCGGCGGCCTCGGCGGCCTTGCCGGACTCCAGCAGCATCCGCGCCCGTACATCCTCGGCCAGCCAGCCCTCGCCGCGCCTGGACAGCAGGGTGCAGAGGGCGGCGGCGCAGGTGGGCTTGGCCGCGGCAGCGGCGGCATAGCACGCGGCGGCGGACTCGTCAAGCGGCGGCGGGCTGGCGGAGAGGCAGCCGCGCAGCAGGCGCAGCGTGTTCGTGCCGCCGGGCGACAGACCGCGCCCGGCCGAGACGTAGCACTCGAGCGACTGGCTGTGCCGGCCGGCGGCCAGCAGCGCGTCGCCCTCGCGTTCATACATCTTCGGCAGGACGGCACATTGCGGAAGCCGCCGGCGGCAGTCGTCGAGCACGCGGGCGCGCAGGGCGGCCGGGGAACCCTCCTCAAGGTGCAGCCTGTGGAGCCGGTCGAACGCCTCGGCCACGGCGGCGGGGGATTTGCGCCGCGCGACCTCGTCGTAGGCCGCCTTCTCGAAGTGGCGGCGGGCGCCCGGGGCGTCGCGCAGCATCAGGCGGCATACGCCGGCCCTGACCAGCGCGTCAGCACGGAGCACAGGGGGGGGGGTGCGCTTGGCATAGGCTAGCAAGGCCCTCTCGGCATCGGCCCAGTGGCGCCTGGCGAAAAGGTCGGCGCCCTGTTGCCACTGGGGGTCAACCGGTGCTTCCGCGGCTGTCAGCCGCAACGCTGTAGACAGGGCGACCGCAACCGCGAGGTGGTATCGTGCGGCGCGGTGCGTGCGCATCCCTATGGAACAACGTACCATGGCACCCCTTCCCGGGCAAAGGCACGAACAGTGAAGGCAAACCATACATTGCCACGTAAGTAATGGTAACATAGCATCGTCTGTAAACTTTGTCAAGCATGTCGCTGAGTTTTTTCGTCGCGTGAGCTTTGTCGAACGCGGGCGGGGAGAAGGGGGGAGTAAAAACAAGCGTAAGAGTGCCGAGAGAGGGGAGAAATATGGGGAGAAACTGAGGGAGTAAGAGAGGGAGTAGGGAGTAAGCGCCGTCGCCCCACATCTCAGCGACAGGCAGGAATGCCTGTCGTACCTTGAAGGCGCATCGCAGGCGAATGGGGAGCCGTCACGCTGGAGTCCGCTGTCCCCGGCGGCCGTTCTCGCCCCGTGCACCGTGATCGTCGCCTCACGCGTCCACCGGTTTTCCTCCGGGGGCGTGGTCTCATAGATCCCGCGCTCCTGGTGCTGATCCATCATCGGGGTGCGAACCGTTCCCCGCGCCCACTGCGACCGCTTGCACGCGGATCAGGCCGGGCGCCGTATCGCCGTCCGTGGAATCTGCATCGCGTAGAGGGACGTCTAATGATTATACAGAGCCATAGGGCCGGGTAATTTCCCGCCGCGGCACTGTACAGTCGACATTACTTGTCGACATTACTTGTCCTTGCCCTGTCCGGACGGATATGGCACAGTAAACATTGTCTTGGATTCGTGACAACTTCTGTGGAGGATGGCTCATGAAATATTGTTTGTGGGTATCGGGGCCGATGATCGCCGTTGCGCTCCTAACAGCACCGCCGGCCGGCGGGCATACGACGCCGTCCACGACACCGCCCGCCGCCACCAACGCGCAGGACTACAGTCAGGGGTTCCGCGCCTTCCTCCGTCTGGGGCTGCCCGACACCTTCAAGGCCACCTACGTTCATCTCCAGTCGGTTGTTCACCACCAGTTCGGCGGCTACAGCCTCCACGAAGTCCAACTGCGCGGCAATGCCTGGCTGCTGGCCGAAAACAAAGCGGCAACGAGCACGCTGCTGACGGCGTCGGGCGTGGTCCTGGAACTGGCCGACGTGCAGACCTTCCGCAAGCAGCAGATGGCCGCGAGGGCCAGCAATGCCGTGGCGCGGGCCGGAACCGTTGTGCCACGCCAGGCTGATGTGCCGACGGGCTCCTGGAAGCCGTGCGACCTGGAACGCGATCTCGGCAAGGCCACGGCCTTTGTGGAGAAGAAGCTCGCCGAGAAGGCCGCCGACGCCCGCGGACTCCGCTACGACTCCTTCCTGCGCTCGGACGAGGGGCCGGGCACGCTCTTTCTGCTGGCCGTGCTCGCCTGGCAGCATGGCCGGCAGCAGGAGGCGAACGCCCTGGCCGGCAGCCTCTTCGCGCTCGCCGGCGATTCGCGCAAGGTGATTCTCAGCGCGATGAACGTGCTGGCCGACGCCCAGTTGGCGGCGGCCGGCATCGACTTCCGCTTTACGCGCGACTGGCAGGCCTACCAGGCGGCCGTCGCGGCCCTGCTGCAGAAGTTTCCCGCTGGCTGGCGCAAGGCCGGCGCCGCCCGCCTGCTGCAGGAGAAGGTGCAGGCCCGCGCCGCGATGCAGGCGCCACCCCCCGTCACCGGCGAAGGACTCGATGACGAGGACCGCGCGCTGGCCGCCGCCCTGGCGACGGAAGCGGAGTCCGGCTCCCGGCCGGGCTATTCGGGGGACTTCTGTTTTCTCGTCGCGTCCAACCGGGTCTCCAGGCGGCCGACGGCGTCGGAGCCACCGGACGTCATGACCCGCATCCAGGCGCGCGGGCTCCGTTCCGTGCCGCTGCTGCTGGCGCTGGCGGGCGACGAGGTGCTGTGTCCGCGATTCCGAAGCGAGTCCGGCATGTCGACAATCCATACGTTCTATGACCGCGACTCGGGGCCATCGGACGAGGTGCGGACGCAGACCTACTATCGGCAGATGGACCGGCCGCTGACGCGCGGCGAGATCGCCCGCCATCTGCTCGCGCCCTTGTGCCCCCGGGAAGAGTCGGAACGCCGGCGTGGCGACGACGAGCAGACACCGGAGGAGGTGGTCGAGGCGGCCCGGGAAACCTACCTGGCCCTCAAGGATTTGCCGCCAACCGGACAGGCCGACTATTTCCTGAAGCACGGCGACCAGAACCAGAAGCAGGCGGCGATCAGGTTTCTGTTGGAGAGCGGCGTCGAGGCCCATGTGCCGCAGATCGAGGCGTTTCTGCTGACTCCGCCCACCGAAATGTCGGACATGATGCACGGTGGCTACGGGGGCGGGCTCGTGTCGGCGTATGTCGAGAAGCGCGGCGAGGCGGCGGCCGGCTTCGTCGAGCGCTATGCCGCCATGCGCCAGAAGATCGATCTGCCGGCCGGCATGGCGTCGAACGAGGAACTGGTCGCGCAGGTGCAGAAGATGGCCGACCGCGAGGTGGCCACCCTGCGGGCGATGGTCCGCAAGCCCGATCTCGCGGCGACCATCGCCGCGCTGGTCAACGCCGATTCCGATCAAAAGGGGATGATGGTGGCCTATCAGACGCTGGGACGGCTGCCCGCGGATACGGCGGTGCCGGCCATGCTGCGCGCGGCAGTCCAGTCGACCAATACCGTCGTCCGTTCACGCCTCCTGCAGATGATGCCGATGCTGCGCCTGTCTGGAATGCAAGAGAGCATGGAGGAGGTGGACTCCCCGGAAGCGATGGAGGCGGTGATGCAGCAACTCGCCGCGCGGAACCAGACGAGCATCGGCACCAACGCAGCCGCCTGGAAGATCCTGCTGGCCGACACGCGACCGGCCGTGCCGACAGGTATGGAATATAGCGACACCCGCAAGATGACGCTGGCCGACCTGGCGGCCACGGCCATCGAGGCGCTCTACAGCGGCGTCTCGTCCATGAGGTCGTTCGGCGCAGGTAACACCGAGAACCTTCCGGTCGAGGTCATGATGCGTGTGATGCGCGACCGCGCGGCGGCCAGGTTGGCGGGGAAGCCCGAGGCCGAGCTGCCGCGGCTGCCGTCGGCCGACGACGTGACGGAGGAACGCCGCGCGGCGCTGGTCGCGTCCGTGACGCAGGCGACACCGGCGGAACTGCCGAAGCTCCTGGAGGCGTTCTCGCCGGCGGAAACCCTCTATCTGGCCCAGGCGGCCGAGGAGCAGCCAGCGCTCGCCAAGGCGCTGGCCGCGCCGTCGCGGCATCTTGCCAAGGTTGAGGTCGACCCTGCCCTGCCGACCGGGGTGACGGCACGCCTCAAGCGGCTGGAGGGCAGCGCGATCAGCACCAACACGGTCGAGACGATGCGCGACTGTTGCCAGTTCCTGCTGACCAACGGCGTGGCCAGCAGCCTGAATCTCTCGTCCGCCGGCTTTGGTCGCGGTTTGTCGCTGGTCGTGCGACCGCTCGGTGAACTCGGGGCGCGTGGCATGGATACGGGCTGGATTAGCCAGTTTAACCGCAAGGGCTCCAAACCGAAAGGCGTCATCACGGCCATGCTGCAGGGAGGGGAAGAGGGCTTCGCCCACGCCATGTGGTTCGTTGAACTTCCCCCGGCGGCCGCGCCGGTTGGCGCCGCCACAGTGGAGGGAGACAAGGCAAAAAAGGACGACGAGGATGAGGACGAGGACGATAACGAGGAGATGATGGAGAGGATGATGGCAAGCTTCGAGGAGCGGAACCAGGCCTTCAACGAAGCGGCGCGGAGCTTCTACACGGGGGGCGAACCGCTTGCGGGCAACGCCGCCATCACCTTCACCGGCGTGCTTCCGCCGAAGCCGGGCGAGAAGTCCG
>JAAYZJ010000520.1 GCA_012514915.1 Lentisphaerota bacterium
CCATCCCTGGATGTCGCTCGGGTATGCAGGCTTCCTGGGCACCGTCACGGCCATGAACGCGCGGGGGCTGGCCATCGGCGAGATGGGGGGCGGCGGCGAGGGGGCGTGGGACGGCATGCCCATGAACGTCCTGCTACGCGAGCTGGCCGAGAAGGCCGGCACGGTCGCGGAAGCGCTCGAAATCCTGCGGGAGACCCCGCGCACCTGTGAGTATTACTATGTCCTCAGCGATGCCGGCGGCCAACTCGCCGGGATCTACGCCACGCCCAGCATCTTCCAGGTACTGGCGCCGGGCCAGCAGGATCCACGGCTGCCGACCGTTCACCCCGACACCGTCATGTTCTCCTCGGGAGGCCGCGCGCGGGCACTGTCGCAGCGCCTGGGCGAGCACTTCGGAACCATCACGCCCGAGACGATGGTCGCGATCATCAAGCGGCCCGTCGCCATGCGATCCAACCTGCACAACGCCATCTTCATGCCCGAGACGGGCGAGATGTGGTTCGCCGATGCCGGACGCAAGACCCCCGCCTGCGACGAGCCCTACACCCGGATCAACCTGCACGCTGTGCTGGCACGGTACGCCCGCGATCAGCAGGGCTCTCCGGAAAAACAGGCACCGAACGGCGCCAGGGAGTGAGGATGAGCGCGATCACCGAGCGCATCGCCGCCGCCGCCGCCCAACTGCTGGAGGTGCACGCCGCGCTGTACGACTTCAGCGTCTACGGCAGCATCTGCCGTCATGGGATGTACACGGCGGGGCGCGTTGGTGTGCCGCAGTGCGATTTCGGATACATGATCGGCCCCCGGCACTTCCAATCCTTCGCGCTGCCCTATCTGCAACGGGAATTCGGGCGGCTGGACGGCGTCTGCTACCATCTGGATGGTGTCGGCAACCTGCCCAACCTCGAACCGCTCTGCGCCGATCCCCGTCTGCACCTCATTCAATGGGTGCCCGGCGCCGGGCACGGGCGCGACGACTGGTCCTGGCTGCACGACAAGATCGATGCGCTCGGCAAGGGCCAGATACTCCAGGGCAGCGTCCACGACTTCGAGCGCTGGCGTGCCGCGCATACGGCACCCTGGCTCTACTGGGTCCTAGCGGGCAGCACGGCGGACGAAATCACCGGCTGCCTGCGCAGTCTAGGCGTGTAGGGCGGAGGCCCGGCGCCCGCTACAGCGACAGCCAGACGGCCGTCTCGAAATGCGGGGTGCGCGGGAACATGTCGAGCATCCGCGCCGCCCGCACCCGGTAGCCAAAGGGCTGGAGCCGCTTGAGGTCGCGCGCCAGCGTAGCGGGGTCGCAGGCTGCGATGATCAGGTGCGGCACCCGCCCGTTGCCCAGGGCGGAGAGGACGCCCGGCTCCATCCCCTTGCGCGGCGGATCGGCGATGACCAGCGTGCGGCCCAGATCCTCGACGCCGAAGCCGATCCGCGCGGCGTCCTCGACGTGGGCGCAGCGGAAGGTGGCGCGGCGGTTCCACTCACGGGCGTTAAGGCGGGCGGCGGCCACCGAGGCCTGCACGCTCTCGATGCCCTGGACCGACGCCGCGCCGGGTCCGGCGCTGTTCAACGCAAACACCCCCACGCCGCAGTACAGATCGAGCAGGGTATGTTCGCCCATCTCGGCGCCGGCCTGCGTGGCCCAGTCGCGCACCTGGAGCACCAGGGCGTCGCCGACCTCGCCGTTGACTTGGTAGAACCCGTCGGGATGGACCTTCAGGGGGCCGCCCGGGCTTGTCTCCGTCAGCAGCGGGGCGTCGGCGGGAGCCTGGTCCACCCAGCTCGACACGCCGTCGGCAGCCGTCCAGCGGAGGGTTACGGACTGTCCGTTCTCCAGCTTACGGCACGCCTCGGCACGCTGCGCCGCCCAGGCGAAGTTGATGGCATCGTGGGCCAGCGCGCAGCGGTCAAGATCGACGACCGTCCGGTTGTCGGGCCCGTAGTAGCCGATGGCGGCCGGGTCGCGGCCGACGCGCTGCGCATGCAGGACGATCTTCTTGCGGTAGTTCAGCGGGCGGGGCGCGGCGAACGGTTCGAGGGTCGCGTCGACGATGCCGGGAACGTGGCGCAGCAGCCCGGCCATCTGCTTCTGCTTGATTTCGACTTCGGTGGCATAGTCGAGAAAGTCGTAGGCGCATCCGGGCTGAAGCGCGCCGTCGGTGCCCGCCGCGCACGAGGGGATGCGGTGGGGAGAGGGCTGCAGGATCTGCAGCAACGAGGCTTCGGCGAAATTCTTGCGGACACGGATGATCTCTGCCTCCACGCGTTCACCGGGGGCGACGCGGTCGACAAACACGACCAGTCCATCCAGCCGGGCGACGCCGGGCCCCCGGTAGGCGACGTCTTCGATTTCCAACTGCACCTTGTCTCCGACATCAGGCATGATGGCGCTCCTCTCCCTGGTTGGTTATTGGCGACACGAGACTAACAATGCGATCCTTATACCACACCCGCACCGGAAGCGCAACGTTCGCGTTCTCCTTCGCGTTCTCCTCTTTGCGCGCACGGGCGCATCCCCGGTTCACTGGCCGTTTCCGGCTTCCCATCGTCCGCGTCCTCGTCCTCGCCTACACGGAGGTTGGCCCTCCATCCCCGATGACCATTGTTTTGGCGAAGCTGGAGGGTCGGGATCTGTTCCGGCCGGCACGCCGCGTGGCCAGCGGGGATGCTCGCCTGTCATCGACTTCAAGGCGCCGATTCCAGTCGGATGCGGAAGAATGAGCGGGCGGCGGGACTTACGGGTATGGACAGCGTGTTGGTCGGCGCCGTCGCGGCGATTCGGGTCTGCACCGGGCTCCAGGCCGCGTCGGCGAGGTTGGTCTTGGCCACGAGAGCATAGATGCGCTCCGGCGCGCTGGGCCACTGCATCGTCAGCCGGCCCGCCGCACCGGGGACGATGGCGCTGATGACGAGCCGCGAGCCGGGATCCAGGGGATCGGTTCCCGCCAGAAATTCTTCCCGGTCAAGGCTGCCGTCCCCATCCTGGTCGCTGGCGGCCGCGGCCACCGTCAGCGAGCCGAACCAGCCGCGCTCCCAGTCGTCGCAGATGCCGTCGCCATCGTCGTCGATCACCACGACGCCCGCTGGCCGGCCGTTCCAGTCGAGGGCGATCCGGATGTTGTCGAAGGCGGTTGGACTCGCCAGGGTGGCGGGTTCATCCAGCGTCAGGGAGGAGAAGGACTCACAGGTCGTGTCGAAGAATCCCAGATCGCGCGCGAGGAGCGAGCCGTTGAGCCAGAGGCTCCACGTCTTGGCGGTGTAGTCGCTGCGGACGGTGAACCGTCCCCATTCGCCCGGCGCCAGGGGGGGCGTTTCGGTCAAGGCCCTGACCTCGCGCCCGTCGTAGACCATGATGACGCCGGTGACGTAGTCGACGTAGAACATCGCCGTGCCCGCCCCCTCGGGCGGTGGTTCGCGCACGCTGGGAGCCAGGCCATCGGCGGGGGCCGTCGATCGCGCCGGCCTGAGCAGAAGATCGGTCCAGATCAGGTGAGTGGACATCGCCGCCGCGCCGAAATCCTGCCGGGTGCGGCCGCTCTGGAGGGTGCCGAAACGTGTTCCCGCCGGCGTCTGAAGGGCATGCTGGACAACCTGCGCCGCGCCGGTCGGATCACTGATCCATCCGTGCTGAAGGTGGAGCGGGCCGGTCGAGCGCGATTCAAAGGTCTCGGCAAAGGGAAGCGTGTTGAGCGTGGTGAACCAGCCGGGCTCCGACCAGGCCGATCCGTAGGGATGCCAGGCAAAGGCGCGGAAGACATAGGCGGTGCCGGGGGTAAGCCCCGTGATCCGCCGCTGGAAGGGCCCGGGGGCGATCGAACCGAGATCGACCTGGCCGATCCAGGAGACGCCGTCGCCCCAGTAGAGCGTCACCGTCGCCGGGGCGGCGCCCGTCGCCAGCAGCAGGCCGCCGATCCAGGCGGCGTTCTGGGTGATGCCGGTGGCGGAACAGGTGGCGCCGTCGCCCCAAACGGGTTCGGGCGGGGTGTAGTGGACGACCTCGGCAGGCAGCAGCAGCTCGGCGGGCGTCTTGGCCAGGCAGGGAGGCACGGTCATCGGAATGCGGTGCCCGGTGCAGCTTTCGAATTTCCAGAATGCGCCATCGCCCCCGGTCGGCACGGGGACGGCGAAGTAGCCGGGGCGTTCCATCTGGCTGAACTCCAGCCTGACGGTGCCGCTCCCATCCCGCAGGCGCCCCGTCAGCGTCGAGGCGAATCCGCCGAAGACCGCGGTCCGCGGCGGAACGTAGACGTACAGCGTCCACGTGCCGGGAATCGCTTCGGGTGCCTCGATCGGCGTGTAGTAGGTGAGGGGCAGTCCGTCCGGCTGCACGATCATCGTCTTGTCGCTGCCGTCCGAGATGTCGAGGGCATGCAGGCCGGCGTGGGGCGACGCGAGGGTGACGGTGTGCAGGGTGTTGTCGGGGGGAACGCTCGCGTCGAAGGCGACCGGCGTGAAGGCGTTGTCGCGCCAGACGGAGAGGGTGATGCGGACATTGCCGCGGTCCTGGTAATGGGTGATCATGCCGCCGCGCACGTCGAGGGTGAAGCTCCCCGGCTCGTCGAGCCAGAGGCAGTAGCGGCGGGTTCCGCGGTCGGCCAGCGTGGCGGAGCCGGCCGGCAGCGCGGGCGGTTGCAGGGGGGTGGACGGCACCAGGTTGCGGCTGAAGGTCGCCGGCTCGAAGGCGGGCTCATCGACCGGGAAGGCGGCCATACCGTTGGTGACGAGGGCGGCGATTTCGGCGGCCGCGTAGGGCGTGCTGTCCTTCCAGGGATTGTCGGGTTCCTTCACACCCCAGACCGCTTCGGGAGGAATCGAGACCGCATCGTCGCGGAACTGGTCGTTGTAGTAGATGGCCTGCGTCAGGACCATGTAGCGGTCGCGCATGCGGTAGGCATGACGCACGACCGCCTCGAAGCCCGCTTGCCGCGCCTCGCCCGAAGCTCCCCGGTAATGGTGGTAGAGCTCGACGTAGCGGGTGTAGAGCACGAGATCGTCGAGCCGGGCGCGGACGGCTGGGGACGGCCCGCATGCGTAGGCCTCGGCCAGACAGGCGTACATGCGGGCGATCACGTTCTCGTCGGTCTGCAGCGAACGGTCGGTGTTGAGCAACTCGTAGAAGGCCCGCATGGGGCCCGCAGCCGTCTCGAAGGCCCGGTTCAGGAAATCGTCGATCCAGACATCCAGTCGCCGGGCCTGGTCGACATCCCAGAGCATCAGCGGCGAAAGCCAGTATCCCAGTCCGTTGGCCCCCCAACTGTCGCTGCTCTCCGAATTCATGAAGCGCGCCCGCCGCTCATAGAAGAAGGGTATCGTCTCGCTCAGGTAGCTCAAGTTGCCGCCGCGGGCGCGGCGCGGCAGGTCGTGGCTCCAGGTGAAGACATCGTGGTAGTCGCGGATGCCGAGCGTGACGCCGCTCGCGCGCCAGCCCTCGACGAGTTCCTCCACGCTGTAGCCGCCGCGGATGAAACTGGTGGCGATGTTGACGATGACGTTGCTGTGCCCCGCGATCGCGGGCGGCGGACTGTGTTCGTTGTAGGCGTACATGCCCACGTAGCGGGGGCCGAGGCCGAGCGCGTTGATCGCCTGCGCCACGTCGTTGGCCAGCCAGAGAACGCGGTCGCTGACGCTTCCCATATCGGCGCATGCCCCGC
>JAAYZJ010000521.1 GCA_012514915.1 Lentisphaerota bacterium
GCAGACCGAGGACCTCACGCCGCTCTATGTCCGCTTCGACGTGCCGGCGGCGCGGACCAACGCCCTGCGCTTCCTGCTGCGCAGCCGCCGCAGCGACGGCTCCGACTTCTTCGAGCACGTCAGTTTCACGACGCCCTTCGTCAAACCGGTCAAGCCCGGCGCATCAAGCGAGTGGATCGAGCTTTCGAAGTATCTCAAGGACGACCGAGAGGGGCGCTACAACCGCGTGACGTTCGGCAGTTTCGTCCACAAGCGCGGCGAGCGGCTGGACGCCGACTACACCGTGACCTTCGCGACGAACCCGTCGCCCGACGCGGTCGTCAAGACGCTGGAGCGGAAGGGCCGGGGGGGCTCGGTCTCGTTCCGGATCGACCTGCGCAACCGCGGGGCGATCCTCGACGAGGTGGAGGAGAGCGCCGCCAACCTGGCGCGCTCGCTGGCCACGCCGGCCGTGGGGCGCTATCCGACGCAGTTCATCTTCCAGACCTCCTGCGAGGTCAGCGGCGCCCTCGACCAGACTTGGGAGAACGAAATGCGGGCCCTGCGGAATCTCGGGATCAACCAGATCTCCTTTCCGACCGACGCGGCCCAGCGCTACGCGGCCGCCGGCTTCAACCGCGCCAAGGTCGGCTTCTACATCTGGAACCTGAAGAACCGCCCCGAGAACAGCACGGCCAGCGAGTGCTATCTCAACCCGGACCGCGAGAAGATCGAGCGTGAGGCGGCGCTGGCCGAGCAGAAGGCGCGGGCGTATCCGCCGGGAACCGAGGTGGTCCGGCTGGCGGGGTTCGCCGACGAGCCGGGGTTCGACTACCTCGCGCATGTCCCCGCCTGCCCCCTCTGCCAGCAGGCCTTTCCCGCGTACCTGAAGGCCAACCACGTCCACTTCGAGGTGTTCCGGGCCGAGGTCGAGAAGCTGGCGATGGATCGGGTGCTGGAGGGCGAGGCGCCCGCCGTTGCGGAGGCACCGCAGGGGCTCGACGCCGTGCGTCCCCATGCCGACACCAACCTACCGCATCACTTCTACTGGACGAGCCGTTTCGGCATCCACACCGTCACGGAGTTCATCCGCACCGGCACACAGGCTGCGGAAGGGCAGCATCCCGCCTGGCGCACCACGCTGAACTTCGCCAACCAGCTCCGCAGCACGCTGGCGGGAAGCGGGCTGGATTGGTTCGAGATCTTCCGGACGGGGGCGATGACCTTCGGCGAGAACGAGGACTACATCGCCTGGGTCAAGAACTTCCAGCCCCGCGGCTACCTGATGGCGGTCATGCGCGCCGCCTGCGGGCCACGCGGGTATCGCTATGGTCCGCTGGCCGCCTATCCCAGCAACACCGGCTGGGAGCTGGTGGCGGGCGGCTTCTCGCAGATCGGTCAGGGGGCGACCTTCTTCAGTTTCTTCAACTATGGCCCCCACTATGTGCCGTCGTCGAGCCCGTGCAGCCATCTGCCGTGGGTGCACGACGCCACGCGCCATCTGACCTACACGACCGGAGCGGTCGAAGACCGGCTCTTCGGGGCGCGCGTGATGACCGGCGACGTGGCCCTACTCCTCTCGACGACGAGCGATATCTGGAACGTCGATCCCGCCCAGAGCAGCCAAACCTTCGCCAACCTCTACGGCATGGAGCGCTTTTACCTCTACCTGGTGCTGCGCCACCTCCAGGCCTCGGTGGACATCCTGGCGGAGGAGGATCTCGCGGCCGGCCTGAAGCCGTACCGCATGCTGCTGGCGACCGACTCGCACCTGCGTCGCGCCTACGCCCCCGCCATCCGCGCCTGGGTCGAGGCGGGCGGCACGCTCTACGTCGGCGCCAACGCGCTGGCCTTCGACGAGTACAATCAGCCGCTCGGCCTGGTCGAGGAACTGGGACTCCAGCGGGAGCCGCTGGCGACCGACGGCAGCCTGGTTCCCGGCCGTCCCGAATACGAGCTCCGCCACCGGCGCTCGCTCGGCCTGGTGCAGACGCCGGAGCCC
>JAAYZJ010000522.1 GCA_012514915.1 Lentisphaerota bacterium
ACAACGAGCTCCTCTCCGTGCTGGATCACCTCGGCGACAGCGGTTTGCTGCCCGAGATCATCACCACGGCGAGCCCGTTCATCGCCACCCTCGTCAAGCGCGAGTTCCCCGCCATCGAGGTGCGGGCGTCGGTCAACATGCGTCTGGACTCCACGCTGGCGATGGACTACCTCGCCGACGTCTTCGACGCCTTCCACATCCGGCGCGACCTCCAGCGCGACCTGGCGACCGTCGCGCAGTTCCACGACTGGTGCCGGGTCAACGGCAAGACGCTGTGCATGCTGGCCAACAGCGGCTGTCTACGCAACTGCCCGCACCAGACTTTTCACGACAACCTCGTCGCGCACGACGCCGAGATCGACGAAGTCAAGAATGTCGCGGGGTTCCAGCCCCATTTGTGCTGGAAGCTTTTCGGGCGGCGGGAGCGGCTCGTCGAGTTTCTCCGCGGCTCCTGGATCCGCCCCGAGGATCTGCACCGCTACGCCCCCTACTTTTCCGTGGTGAAGCTGGCCACGCGGCAGCATTCCCATCCCCGCATGGTCATCGGGGCGTATGCCGCCGGGCGCTTCCGCGGCAACCTGCTCGACCTGATGGAGCCCTGCTTCTCGCCCATCTTCGCCCCGCAGGCGATCGACAACGCACGCTTTCCCGACGACTGGTTCGACATCGCCGGCGCCTGCGCCACGCACTGCCGCCGCTGCGGACGCTGCGAGGCCGTGCTCGGGCAGGTGCTGGTCGAACCCGACGCCGCCCCCTCCTTGGCGTGAGAACCTTGCGCGTTTTTTGCGCGTTTCCAACGCAGGCGTCTTGCTTGTCGGGTCGGCAACATGATACGCTTCACAACACCTGCCATTCCTCTGATTGGCATGGAGGGACGTTTCGGGACTCGGGGAGCTGAGATGAACAGGATTCTAGCGGGCCTCGCCATCGCGGCCGCGGGCGTGCTGCACGCTTGCGGGAAGGACGGCTGACATGGCGGGGGAGATGATAAAAGAGGTTCGGCCCGACTTGGTGCGCCAGGCGAACGCAGGTTCCGTCGAAGCGCAGTACAATCTGGGCGTGCTTCTGTCGCAGGAACACAGCGAGCACGACCATGCGGCCCAGGCGGTCGAGTGGTACCGCCAGGCGGCAGAGCGCGGTTATGCCATGGCCCAGTACAGCCTCGGGGTCATGATCTCCGAAGGGCGAGGTGTCCCCCGGGACGATGAGGCGGCCGCGGCATGGTTCCGCAAGGCCGCCGAGCAGGGGCACGTGATGGCGCAGTGCAGCCTGGGCGTGCTCCTGGTCTCGGGGCGGGCGGGGACGGCGGCGGACCGGTCCCGGGCGGTGGAGTGGTTGTTCCGGGCAGCCATGCAGGGGTGCGCAGAGGCGCAGTACAATCTCGGCCTGATGCACACCGAAGGGCTCGGCGTGGCCCGCAACGACGCCAAGGCCGCCGACTGGTACCGCAAGGCCGCCGAGAATGGCTATGCCAAGGCGCAGTGCAACCTGGGAATGGCGTACGCCGAAGGGCGCGGTGTACCCGTCGACCCCGCCAAGGCGGCGCAGTGGTTCTACAAGGCGGCCGAGCAGGGCTGCGCCGACGCCCAGTTCAACTTCGGCCTGATGTACTGCTTTGGCCAGGGGGTGCCGAAGGACGAGCACAAGGCGGTGAAGTGGTTCCGCCTGGCTGCCGAGCAGGGTGATGCGACCGCCCAGTGCAAGCTCGGCGTGATCTATGCCCACGGGCGCGGTGTCGAGCGCGACGACGCCGAGGCCGCGCGGTGGTACCGCCTGGCGGCCGCACAGGGCGACGCCATGGCGCAGTGCAGCCTCGGTGTCATGTGCGCCGAGGGGCTGGGCGTCGAAAAGAACGCCGCCGAGGCGCTGGAATGGTACCGCCGGGCGGCTGAGCAGGGCTATGCCATGGCGCAGTACGCCATCGGACTCCATTTTGCCGAGGGAAACCTCGTTCCCCGTGACGAGGCGCAGGCGTTCGACTGGTTCCGCCGCGCCGCCGAGCAGGGGTACGTCAAGGCGCAGTACAATCTCGCGGTCATGGTTGCCGAAGGAATCGGCGTTAAACGCAATGACGCCCAGGCGCTCGCTTGGTACCGCCGCGCCGCCGAGCAGGGGTACGTCAAGGCACAGGTCAATCTCGCGGTCATGCTGGACGAGGGACAGGGGGTGCCCCGCGACGCGTCCGAGGCGCGGCGGTGGTATCAGCGGGCCGCCGAACAGGGCAATGTCCAGGCGCAGGCCCGGCTCGCGCGTCTGGAGGCCGCCGGGAACGGGCCGGCGGCGCCCCGCCCCGCTCCGCTGCGGATCCGGCTGGTCCGGCCGGTGGCGCGCTGACCACGCTGAAAACGGCAAGAGGCGCAAGTCACCAAGACGGGGGTGCGCCCGCTAGCGCCACCAGGGCGCGGAAAGCCAGAGCGGGATGGTCAGCAGGCATGCCGCATGGGTCGCGAGGACGGTCGCCGCCGCGAAGCGGGCGTCGCAGCGGTAGGCCTCGCCGAACATCACGCTGGCCATCGAGCAGGGTTGGGCCGCGACGATCAGGAGTGCCGGCCGCACGCCGGCCGGGAACGGCAGCCAGAAGAGGAGCAGCGTCGCCAGCGCCGGGATCACCACCAGTCGCAACAGGGTGGTGCCGACGATCAGACGCGTGAAGAGATGGGAGACGTGGATCTCGCCGATCCGCGAACCGACAATGATGGCGGCGATCGGGATCGTCGCCTGGCCGGTCATCTGCAGCGCGGTGGCGACCATGCTGCTGATGTCGCCGCCGACCGGCGTGGCCTGCAGCGCATCGATCGCCCCGCCCGCGCACCGGCGCAGCAGCAGCCAGGCGGCGCCGGCGGCCATCGCCAGCAGCGGCATCGACACCAGATTACGCAGACGCGCCGCCATCCGGGCAAGCGTGGCTGACGCGCGCGCGCGGAGCGGCCCGACCGACGCTCCCGCCGGCACGGCTGCTCCGGCCGCGGAACCCTCCGTCAGCGCCTGGATGCCGAGCGTCCAGACGACCAGCTCCGCCCCCAGCGCCGAAAAGATGATCTGGGCGACCCCTTTGTCGTCGAGCAGGGTGGCGGCCAGCATGATCGGCAGGAACGAGTAGTTGTTGATCGTACACTGGAAGCGGAACATGCCGCGGGTCGCCTGGGGCGCGCGCCGCAGCGCGGGGAGCGCCAGCAGCGCGACCATCCATCCCGTCAGCATGATCAGGGCCGAGCCCGCCGGCAGCGGCCAGTTGGCCAGCAGGGTCGGCCAGGTGAAATTGCGCGTGAGCGAGGAGAGAATCAACGCCGGGTAGATCACATTGATCTGCAGCAGCGAGAGCTGGCGGTTGAACGGGGTGTCGAGGATGCCGCGCCGCCGCAGGACAAAGCCCGCCGCGCTGATCAGGAAGATGCAGGCGGTCTTGAAGAAGACGGAGATCATGTCGGTCTAGGCGCCCGCCGCCGCCAGCAGGTCGGGAAGCGTGGTGTGTCCCTCGTACAGCGCCTTGCCGACGATCGCGCCCAGCAGGTTGGCATGGCCCAGGGTCGTCAGCGCGCGGACATCGGCTGCGGTGCTCACGCCGCCCGAGGCGATGATGTTGCAGGTGACGGCCCCGCAGAGCTCGCCCACCGCCGCCACGTTCGGCCCCTGCAGCATGCCGTCGGTGGCCGTGTCGGTGTAGATGAGGGTGCCAACCCCGATCGCCGCCACGCGCTGCGCGAGGTCGGTGGCACGCACGCGCGTCGTCTCGACCCACCCCTTGACCTGGACCCAGCCGTCGCGGGCGTCGATGCCGACGGCGATGCGCCCGCCGCCGTGCCGCGCCACGAGGCGCTCCAGCGCGGCGGTGTCGTCGAGCGCCCGGGTGCCGAGGATCACGCGGGCCACCCCCGCGTCGAGCATCCGCTCGACGTCGTCATCGCGGCGGAGGCCTCCCCCCGTCTGCACGGGAATAGCCAGTGCGGCGGCGATGCGGGCGATGAGTTCGGCATGGGCCGGCCGGCCCTGGAACGCGCCGTCCAAATCGACGACATGCAGGGCCTGAGCCCCCAGCGTCTGCCAGTGGCGCGCCATCGCCACGGGGTCGTCGCCGTAGACCGTCGCATCGTCGGCCCGTCCCTGGCGCAGCCGCACGCACCGCCCCTGCTGAAGATCGATCGCCGGGAAAATCGTCATGTTAGATCGTTCCCTTCGAGGAGGGGACGCCCGTCTCCCGGGGATCGCGCTCCACCGCCATCCGCATGGCCCGGGCGAACCCCTTGAACACCGACTCGTAGGCGTGGTGAACCTCGGCCCCGTAGAGGTGCGCGAGGTGGAGGTTCATGCGGGCCTGGGTGACGAGGGCGCGGAAGAACTCCTCGATCAGCTTGACGTTGAAATCGCGGATGCGGGGCGTCGGGTCGGCGATCGAGTAGACGAGAAAGGGGCGCCCGCCGAGGTCGACCGCCGCCCGCGCGAGCGACTCGTCCATCGGCAGCAGGCTGAAGCCGTAGCGGCGGATGCCGCGGCGGTCGCCCAGCGCCTGGTCGAGCGCCGTGCCGAGGACCAGCCCCAGATCCTCGACGGTATGGTGGTAGTCCACGTCCAGGTCGCCGCTGGCCCGGATGTCGAGGTCGATCAGCGCATGGCGCGCGAACAACTCGAGCATGTGGTTGAGGAAGGGGATGCCGGTTTCAATGGCGCAGGCGCCGGTCCCGTCGAGGTCGAGCGTCAGCGCGATGTCGGTTTCCCGGGTTTGGCGGTGCAGGGTGGCGGTTCGGTGGTTCATCGGTTCTCCTCCGCCAGGAGCTCGAGCAGGCGGTCGATCTCGGCGTCGGTGCCGATGCTGATGCGGATCGAGTCGCCGGTGACCGGCCCGGGGAAATAGCGGACGTAGATTTCCGCCTCGCGGAGGCGGTTGAAGCGGCGCGCCGCGTCGCCGTCGGGCGGGCGGGCGAAGAGGAAGTTGGCGGCCGAGGCGGGGACGCGCCAGCCCCATTCCCGCAGCACGCGCGTCAGCCGGGTGCGTGTCGCGACGATGCGCGCGACGTTGGCGCGCATGGCGTCGAGGTCGTTCAGCGCGGCCAGCGCCAGGGACTGCGTCAGCGCGTCGAGGTTGTACGAGTCCTTGATCTTGTCAAGCGCCTCGATGAGTTCGGCCGGGCCGACGGCGTATCCGAAGCGGATGCCTGCCAGGGAGAACGACTTCGACAGGGTGCGCATGACCAGCGTGTTGCGGTTGCCGGGGGCGGTGGCCAGCGGCATGCAGTCCGTCGGCGCGAAGTCGGCGTAGGCCTCGTCGACGATGACCACGCCGGGGAAACGGGCACAGAACGCCGCGATGGTGGCGGGATCGTGCTGCAGGCTGGTCGGCGCGTTGGGATTGGTCAGGAAGAAGAGCGATGCCGCGTAGGCGTCGGGCATTGCCCAGCCGAAGTCCGGGCCAAGCGCCACCGGCCGCCGCGCGGCCTGCCGGATGTCGGCCAGGATGGGGTAGAGCGAGTAGGATGGCTCGAAGTAGCCGATGGAACCATCGTTCTCGACGAAGGCGCGCGTGGCCAGGGCCAGGATCTCGTCCGAGCCGTTGCCGGCGAACACCTGATCGACGGAGCAGCCGTGCATCGCGGCGATCCGGCGGCGGACGGCGGTCGCCATCGGATCGGGGTAGCGCCGCAGCGTGGCGGGGTCGAAGGCGGCCAGCGCGGCCGCGACGGCGGGCGAGGGAGGGTAGGGGTTCTCGTTCGTGTTGAGCTTGATGATCCGGTTGCCGCGCGGCTGTTCGCCGGGCGTGTAGCCGGTCATGGCGGCGACGGATTTGGCAATGAGGGAACTGGACATGGTTGACGGTACGTTAGCCGAGAGCGGGTGTTTCGTCAAGAAAACTGGGTGGGGGTTTGGGATTCGGTTGGTGGCCGGGGTGTGCGATGGTTGCGCATCAAGCAGAGGGCGACAAGGGGCTACGGCAAGGCGTATGTGACTGCGTGCAACCGCACGAATGTTGCGCATCCAGCAGTTGTTCGTGCGCGAAACTTTTTGAGACCAGTGCGCGCGGCTCCGCGCGCAGTCAATAATCCTGTAAATATGCGCCTGCGAAGCAGGATATATGCGCCTGCGAAGCAGGAACTCCTGTCATCCTGTCT
>JAAYZJ010000523.1 GCA_012514915.1 Lentisphaerota bacterium
AACCGATTACCAATCCTCAATTCCCGCCGCCCTCGTCGGCCGATAGCAATTCTCAATATGGGATGGTTCATCGGGATCGGGATCGAAATCGCCAGGATCGATGATGAAGTCGACTCCGATTCCGATAGCGATAGCGATTTCGATGCCCTGCACGAGGTCGCGGTGGACAAATTGAGAATTGCTGGTCGGCCGAGGTCTGAGTTGTTTGCAGACGCATTTCATGCTAAATTGAGAATGAAACGTAAACTTCAGGCGGGAGCGCAGATATGACACCGTTACCAGGCAATGATTGGGTTCGGCTGGCTGGATGCCGGTTCATGGTCGGACGGTTGGCCATGCTCGGCTGCGTGGCGTCGGCCCTGCTGGGGCACGGCGCGGAGAACGTACTCCAGTTCAACGGATCCAATGCGCGCGTGACCGTCAACCACGCGGCCCATTTGTCGGGCCTGCCCGAAATCACGGCCGAAATCTGGTTCAAGACGGCGACGGCCAAGAACCAGATGCCGCTGTCGAAGTTCAACCGCCCGGGCGGATCACGGCACGCGGATTCACATCGCGGCTGGAACCTACAGCCGCACGTCCAACGGCGAGAGCTTCCCGCTGGTTATCGAGCACAAGTACGGCGTGGAACTGCTCGGCACCAACGCCGCCGTCACGATCATCGACCAGGAGCAACCCGGCGCCGGCAATGCCAACCAGTGGCGCGTGCTGACGCTGAGGCATACCGGTGGAGGGACCCGCGCGTCAGGATTGACCTTCACCCGCGGGTGGTCGCGCCATCTGCAAACGTACGGCGAGCCCGGCGGCGGGATCGGCGCCTGGCATTCCGATTTTCTCCTCGACTCCTGCATCCTCGCGAAGAATGCCTGCGCCTGGGCGGCCGGATCGGCCGGCGGTCTCTACGTCGACGGCGCGATGGCCGTGGTGACGAACACGCTGATCGCCGAGAATCAAAACGATTCCGACTGGGAGTCATACGGCGCGGGCATCCATGTCAAGGGCGACAGCCGGTTGACCGTCTTCGACAGTTGCATCGTCTCGAACAAGAACTACGCCCGGCAAGGCTCCCGTAATATCCATCATCACGGCGCCGGCGTTTGCATTTCCCACATCGGCCAGCGCTGGGGGGGGCGCACGACCTTCGTCAACAGCCGGATTGTCGGCAACTATTTTTCCGGCAAAGGCGATCAGTTCGGCGCCGGTTTGGCGTCGCTGAGCGGCAACCTGCTGCTGCGCAACTGCCTGGTCAGCGGCAATGCCGGCAACCAGGATCCGCTGAAGACGCTCGTCACGGGCGGGGTCTACGTCCGCGGCGGCGCGGCGCGCATCGAGAACGGCACGCTGGCCGGAAACGAAGCCGAAGGACTGGGGCTGTTCGCGGCCAACAACCCGGCCGTCGAGGTGATCAACACGATCATCTGGGGCCACGCCGACGACATCGGCAACCTACCTGAAGCGGCGTTCTCCCATTCCTGCGCCTCGAATCTCACGGCCGGCGTACAGGACAATCTGGCGGTCAACCCCCGGTTCATCGACGCGGCCGGTGGCGACTACCGGCTCGATAGCGCGTCGGGCGGGGGCAGTCCCTGCATCAATACCGGCACGAAGCTCGGTTGGATGGCCGGCGCCACCGATCTGGCTGGCGGGCCGCGCATCCGTGGCGGCCGGGTCGACCGGGGGGCCTATGAATACGTCCCGCCCGCCGCCACCCTGCTGCTGCTCCGCTGAGGCCTCACGCCGGCGCGTACAGGTGCCGCGCCAGATCATCCCACGCGAGCCCTGACTCCCGCAGGAGCGCCAGATGCGCGTGGAAATCGCCCACCTCTTCGATGCTGTGCGCATCGCTGCCCAGGGCCAGCCGCGCGCCTTGATCGAGGCAGGCGCGGATGAAGGCCGGCTCGGGCTGGTTGGTGTGGAAGTTGATCTCGGCGGCCACGCCCGCGCGGGCCAGCCGGGCCGCCACGTCGCGGTAGAGGTGTTCCGGCTTGGCCATCGCGTGCCGGGTGAAAATCCGGAAGGGGTGGGCCAGCACCTGGATGGGATAGGTCAGCAGCCGCTCCAGGTCGCGCATGAACAGCCGTTCCATCTCGTCCTGGGGTGTTTCGCCGCGCTTGACGATGTCGATCTCGTGAATGGCCCCCACGAGCAGATCCCAGCCCGCCGCGTCGTCGGGATGCAGCAGCAGGTCGCCGCCCGCCATCAGGTCCACCTCCAGCCCCAGGCGGACGCCGGGACCGCGCTGCGCGGCGGCGAAGGCCCGGTAGGCGGCCATCCGGCCGCGGCGCGGATCGTGGTTCCAGACGGCGTCGGCCAGCCCGCGGTCGCGCTGCCAGTTGTAGGTCCAGGCGATCTCACGGGGAAAGTAGAGGTGAAAGGCATGCTCCGTCAGGCAGAGCGTCTGCAGACCAAGCTGTTCCGCGAGCAGGCGGTTGGCGCCGGCTGACACGGTGGTGGCGCAGTAGGCGAATTCGGTGTGGCAGTGGACGTCGCAGAGGCCCGGCACGGGGAGCTGCAGGGTGTGCGTCGTCAGCTCGAAGCGGCTGCCTTCCAGACGCAGGTGCTGGAAGGAAAAGGGGGCCTCGGCCAGGGCGGGGGTCGTCGCATAGCGCACCCCCCGGTGCGCGTGCAGGGGCTGGCCGGCGTGGTAGTGCCCGCTCAGGGAAAGGGTCACCCGCGCCGCGCCGTAGCTGGCGATGATCGCGTCGGCATTGTCCGGCAGATAGGGATAGGCGCGGTCGATGGCGGGATGCAGCGGGTTGTGCTGCAGGGCGATCAGCGGCAGCCCCGGATGGCGCCGGGCAACCGCGGCGGGTCGGTCGAGGGCCTCGGCGGGGCGGGTGTAGCGGTCGCCGTCCAGACGCTGATCATGGAAGAGGAGGAAGCCATAGCCGTCGATGAGATGCAGGCCGGGCGACGAATCGAACAGTTGGGCGACGCGCGCGGGATCGCCGTCGTGATTGCCGGGCACGGCCAGGACGCGGATGCCGGTTTTCAGCAGCTCACCGGCCAGCCGGGCCAGATCGGCCGCCGCCGCCGGCGCCTCGCCGTCATCGACCAGGTCGCCCAGCAGCACGATCAACCCCGGCTTGACACCCTGCTGCCGCAGCCGCGCCAGCGCTTTCTGCACCAGCATCGTGGCCAGCGGCGCCTGGCGTCGCGGACTGGCGCACGCGTGGCGCGCCAGCGCCGTGTAATGCAAATCAGCCAGAATCAGAACGTCGAGAACCGTGCAACTCATGCCGGACAGTGTAGGCCATTCTGCCCGGCATGAAAACCGTAATCCGCCTCTCACATCCCATAGAGCATCCGCAACTGGTCGTTGGAGGGCCGGCTGGAGTAGTACTCGCCCTTCGGGCCGAGGTAGCTGCCATTGCCGAGACGGCGCAGCTCGACCGGGGTTTCGGATCCATTGGAGTTGCGCACCCAGATGGTCTCGCGGAAGACCGTCGCGGGCGTCTCCACGACCATCTCGCGCACGGCGGCCGGCGTCTGGTAGACGGTGCGGTACGAGATCACTTCGCGCCGCACGGACGGCGCCGACTGACAGGTGTTCTGCAGGACGCTGCCGATGGCGATGCCGGCCAGGAGGTGGCCCGCCGTGGACCAGCCGCTGGAGGAGCGGCGATGGATGACGACCGGGCGCGGCGGCGCGTGATGGTGGCGCGAGACGGATGGCCGCCGGGGCGGCGGCCCTCTCCGGGAAGGACCCCGGTGATGCTGAGCCAGCGCGTCGATGGGCAGTCCGGTTGTCAGCAGCAGCGTGCTTGCCAGGGTGTAGATCATCAGCTTGTTCATGGCACTCTCCTCGGTTACATGGTTTCCTGTCTTCGCTGGTTAAGACGAAATCACCGGCCCGCGTATTCACGTGCCTCCGCGGTGCGGTTG
>JAAYZJ010000524.1 GCA_012514915.1 Lentisphaerota bacterium
CCTGCCGGAAAACGGCGCTATTATACCCGAACCGGGGCAGACAAGTGCGGGAGTTCGGGAGTTCTATAGTTCGGGAGTTCGGGAGTTCTAAAGTTTGTAGGGGGGTGTGCGGGGGGACGGTCGTACCGGATGGGTTTTCACCATCCCCCGTCACCGATACCGTGTCTTGGGCTTGGGATCGAAGGCGTCGCGCAACCCCTCGCCGATGAAGACCGTCAGCAGCATGACGGTGAAGAGCATCAGCGACGGGTAGAGGATCAGCCACCAGGCGGTGCGGTTCTGCTGGGCCTGCTGCAGCAGTTCGCCCCAGCTCGGCGTCAGCGGCGGCAGGCCGAAGCCGAGGAAGTCGAGCGCGGTGATCGAGCCGATCGCGCCGACGAGGCTGAAGGGCATCAGCGTGATCAGCGGGGTGAGGGCGTTGGGAAGGATATGGCGGGCGATGATGCGGGCCGCGCCGAGCCCCTGGCAGCGGGCCGCCTCGACGAAGGCGTGCTGGCGCAGCCGCAGGAATTCGGCGCGCATGTAGTAGGAGAGGCCGATCCAGTTGAACAGACCGTAGCACAGCAGCAGCAGGCCGAAGCTGCGCCCCAGCACCGCGCCGAGCAGGATCATTACATACAGGAAGGGAAGGGCGCTCCAGATTTCGATGCATCGCTGCGTGGCGAGGTCGATCCAGCCGCCGAAATAGCCCTGCACGGCGCCGATGACCAGCCCCAGCAGCATGGCCCAGGCGACCAGCAGCAGGCCGAACGTCAACGCGGTCCGCGTGCCGTGGAGAATGCGCGCCAGCACATCGCGCCCGGCGGCATCGATCCCCAGCCAGTGGCCCGGCACGGGACGGTGCGGCCACGACACGGCATCGAGGCGAATCTCGACCCGCGCCTCGCGGCCCTGCCAGGCCAGGGAGGTTGCCGCCTGGGCCGTCGCGCCGGTGACGGCCGCCGCCGCCCAGGCGAGCAGCCCCGGTTGATCGGCGGCGGGAATGCGGTTCCAGGCGCGTTCGTCGAGCGGGATCCACCGCCCCCGGCGGGGGTCGAGGCGGATGCTGAACGGGGCCGTGGCCGGCGCCTCGGGTTCGCGCAGCGAGAGCCTCACCGTGGCGGGGGCCACGGGCCGCGGGGCGAAGGCCACCAGCCCGAGCTGCACACGTGCGGCGCGCCCCGTCCCCGCGGCCGGCGGATCGGCCGCATCGAGCACCGCCGAAAAGGCCGGGGCGGGCTGGTTGGCGAGCCGGGCCGCCACGGCCGCCTCGAGCCCCGGCGTGAGCCGCCAGTAATCGGCCAGGCGCGTGCCGGGAGGCGGCGGTTGGCCGCCGGTGAAGGGCTCGCAGCCGGTCGGGCGGACGATCCGCCCGTCGGCCGTCAGGTCGAGCCGCCCGATCGCGACGGCCGGCGTGACGGTCAGCGTGGCCCGGCGGTGGGCCTCCAGCGCGGCGGGGTTCTCGACCTGGTGCGGCCCGTAGGGCACGGGCGCGCGGATCATCCAGTTGGCGGGGTCGGCGGCGAAGGCGGGGTGCGCGCGGAGGCGGTTGTAGTCGGGACGCGCCGTCGCGCCGTCGCCGAAGAGGGCATCCTGCGTGAGATGGCTCAGGAAGGGGAAGTGCAGGCGTCCGTTGACGCGGAGCGCGAGGGGCTGGTCGTTGCAGATCAGCTCGGCGCCGAGGCTGATGCCGTACAGAACGGCCAGGATCACCAGCGACAGGCGCGAGCGGCGGCTCTTCCAGAATTGCCGCGCGCGCTGGCGGGCGAGCGGCGACCAGGCGAACCGGAAGCCCCTCATGGCCGCCCCCCGAAGTGGATCCGCGGATCGATGAGCAGGTAGCAGCAGTCGGAGAGAAGATTGCCGAGCAACTGCATCGAGGAAGTGACGGCCAGGATGGCCATGAAGACGGCATAGTCGCGCCCGGCGACGGCATCGAGGCTCAGGCGGCCCATGCCGGGGATCTCGAAGATGCGCTCGATGATCACCGAGCCGGCGAACAGCAGCGAGAGGATGCCGCCGAAACCCGTCGCGATCGGGATGAGGGCGTTGCGGAAGGCATGGCCCCAGAGGGCGCGCCGCGGCGAGCAGCCCTTGGCGAGCGCCGTGCGGACATAGTCGGAGGCGATCTGCTCGAGCAGCGAGTGCTTCATCAGGAGCGTCAGCATGGCGAAACTGCCGGCGACATAGCAGGCGACGGGAAGCGCCAGGTGCCAGGCCCGGTCGAGCAGGCGCGGCCAGAAGGCGAGCTGATCCGCGTCGGGCGAGGCGAAGCCGCCCAGCGGAAAGACGGCCCACAGCCCGTCGACCGTGCCGCAGAAGAGCATCTTCAGCAGCATGCCCAGGGCATAGGAAGGAAGAGCGTAGCCGACAAAGACGATCACGCTGCTGGCCGCGTCGAAACGGCTGCCGTGCCGCAGCGCCTTGGCCATGCCGAGCGGGATACACACCAGGTAGGCCAGCAGGAAGCCGGAGATGCCAAACCAGAGCGAAATGGGGAAGCGCGCGGCGATCAATTCGCCTGCCGTCCGTTCGGGGAAGTCGTAGGAGGCCATCCGCAGCCCCATGGCGTCGCGGAACAGCCAGCGGGCGTACTGCTGGAGAAACGGCTGATCGAAGCCGAATTGGCGCGTCAGTTCGCGCCGCTGTTCCGCGCTGATGGCGGCGACGCGCCCGGCGCCCGCCCCCGACTCGCCGCTGCCGAGCCCGCGCATCCGCGCCAGCCGCATCTCGACGGGGCCGCCGGGCAGCACGCGCGTCAGGGCGAAACAGACGAGGGTGATGCCGAGAAAGGTCGGAATCGTCAGCAGCAGCCGGCGGATCAGGTAGCTCAAGCGGTCCATGGCGTCAGGGTTGGCGGAACGTCTCGTCGAAATCGACGACGTCGGGCCGCGGCAGCAGCATCTCGTTGGCCTGCATCGCCGCCTCCAGTTCGGCCGCCGAATCGGCGTCGTACCACCAGTACGACAGTAGGCTGCGCTCGTCGCCGAATTTGGAGAGGACCGTGGGCGGCGTGCCGAACTTGTCCCAGTAGAGGAGGCGCACGGCATCGAGGTTCCAGAGGAGGATGTAGGGAACCTGCTCGGTGAGGATGGTGTCGATGCGGCGGCAGATGTTGTTGCGGGTCTGCAGGTCGAACAGGCCGCGCTGCGTCTCGATGAGCTGGTCGACCATGCGGTCCTTGAAACCCGTGATGTTGTTGCCGCCGGGGCGGTCGGCCTCGGCCGACGACCACATGCTCTCGGGATCCTTGAAGAGGCCGGCGCTCCAGGCGGCCCAGGTCATGTCGAAGTTGTACTCATCCATGTCCCGCGTCCAGGCGGCCCAGTCCTTGCGCTCGATCTTCATCTCGATCCCCGCCTTCTTGAGATCCTCGCTGTAGAGGACGAGGAACTTGTCGGTGCTTTCGTCGCGCGTCAGGAACGTGAAGCGCAGGGGCTGTCCGCCGCGCTGGCGCACCCCGCTTTTCGGGTCGGGCAGCCAGCCGGCCTCGTCGAGCAGGCCGCGCGCCCGGCCGGGATCGAAGGCGTATTCCGGGTTGTTGCACGGGGTCGCCTCGTCGTAGAGATCCTCGAAGTAGGACTTATGCAGGAAATACTGGTTGTGCATGAGTGTCTCGACCAGTTTCTTGCGGTCGAGCAGATGGGCCAGCGCCCGGCGGACGCGGAGATCGTCGAACGGCGCGCGGCGCAGGTTCATTGCGAACCCCTGGAAGCCGACGGGGCGGTGGTTGCGGATGCGGCGCTTGACGATCCAGTTCTGGTCGAACTTGGGGCCGCGGGTGCGCTCGACCCAGATGGCGGCGCGGTAGACGGGATAGACGTCGACCTGCCCGTTGAGAAAGGCCTCGAAGGCGTTGTCGGGGTCGGCGAAGAAGCGGTAGACCACCGTCTGGAAGTTGGCGGTGCCGCGGCTGGCGTTGCGGGCGCGGCCCCACCAGTTGGTGCGGCGCTCGAGGGTCAGCGAGACACCCTCGTCGATCCGGCCCAGGCGGTAGGCGCCCGAGACGACGGGGAACGTGGTGTTGATCGTGTTGAAGTCCTGCTGGTCGAAGACATGCCGCGGCAGGATTTCGAAGCCGCCGGCGGCGCCGAGGTTGCGCCAGTGGACCTCGCCGGCGGTGAAGCGGATGACAAGGGGCGAGAGGATTTCGGGCGGCGTGGCGGTGAACGTCTGGAGCGCGACTTTATGCGGTCCGGTCTGGCTGGCGGGATCCATGATCTTGTCGAAGGTCCACTTGACATCCTCGGCCGTGATGGGCCGGCCGTCGCTCCAGCGCGCGAGGGGGTCGAGATGGAAGGTGAAGGAGAGCCCGTCGGGCGAGATTTCCCAGCGCCGGGCGAGGCCGGGCGCGTAGTCGGCCGTGAGGGGATCGCTGCCCAGCAGGGATTCGTACAGGGCGCCGAACACCTGGTAAGAGAAGGTGTTGTTGTCGAGATAGGGGTTCAGGCTCTTGGGACTGGGGCCGGCGGCGTAGACCAGGCGGCCGCCGGGGATGGCGTAGCGGCTGGCGATCGGATCGTCGCGATCCTCCCAGCGTTTTTCATCGGCATCCGCCTCCGTGACGCTGACGGGCGGGGGCGCGGCGGGCTCATCGACAACCACCGTCGGATCCGCGGCGCCGGGCGCGGGCGGGGGCGGCCCCTCGGGGCGGAGGGGCGCGATGTCGGGCGCAGCCGCGGGAGCCGAGGGAGCCGCGGGAGCGACGGTGGCGCCGGGGGCGGCGTCCCCGTCCGCCGCCGGTGCGGCCGCAGGCGCGGCCAGGGGCGCGTCGGGGGCGGCCGCCGGGGTGGCCAGGGGCGCGTCGGGGGTGGCCGCCGGGGTGGCCAGGGGCGCCGTCTGGGCGCCCAGCCGCGCGGCGGCCAGCAGAAGGATCAGTGTCGGCAGGTGTTTCATGCGGGTCTCCGGGCCTCCGACAGGAGGAGGCCTATTCCTGGCCGCCAGTATGACAAAAAGCGGGCGCAAGGTCATCCCCTAACGCCAGGATTTGCAGTTGGGCGCGATGCCCTCTATAATGACCCCATGCCCCAGCCCCGGATTCTGATCGTCAAACTCAGTTCGCTCGGCGACATCCTCCATGTCCTGCCGACCGTGCAGGCCATGCACGACCAGCTCGGGGCGCGGGTTGATTGGGCGGTGCAGCCCGAGTACGAGGCGCTGGTCCGGTGTTTCGCCTGTGTCGACCGGGTCGTCGCCGTGCCGCGCCACGGGCGGCTGCGCGCGGCGCGCGCCACGCTGCGGGAGCTGCGGCGCAGCGAGTACGATCTCGTGGTGGATCTGCAGGGATTGTTCAAGAGCGCCTGCGTGTCGCGGGCCGCGCGGGCCCCGCGCCGCATCGGCCCATCGTACGCGCGCGAGGGTTCGTGGCTGGCCTACAGCGAGCGGGCGGGGCGAATGGACCGCACCCGGCATGCCGTCGAGCAGGCGATGGACGTCCTCGACCATCTGGGTCTGCAACGCCCCGCCTTCCCCGCGGGGGAGATCCGGCATCCCGCCGTGGCGTTGCCGCCGGCGCGGCGCCGCATCGCGCTGGCACCGGTCTCGCGCTGGCCCACCAAGAACTGGCCGGCGGCGCATTTCGGCGTGCTGGCGCAACGGCTGGCGCGGGAGCCGGGGACGCGGCTCATCGTGCTGGGGGGGGCGGCCGACCACGCCGTGGGCGAGGCGATCGCCGGGCGGGCACCCGGGCGCATCGACAATCTCTGCGGGCGGCTCTCGATCCCCGAGCTCTTCGGCGCGCTGAAGCCGTGCGACCTGCTGATCGCCAATGATACCGGGCCGGTGCATGCCGCGGCGGCGCTGGGGCGCCCGTGCCTGGTGCTCTTCGGGCCGACCCGGCCCGAGTGGACGGGTCCCTACGGCCGCGGGCACCGCGTCCTGACGCGCAACCTCCCCTGCCAGCCCTGCCTGTCGCGGCGCTGCCGCCGCGGCGACCACGCCTGCCTGGCCGGCCTCTCTCCCGACGAGGTGGAGGCCGCCGCCCGCGGGCTGCTCGGCCTGGCCGGCG
>JAAYZJ010000525.1 GCA_012514915.1 Lentisphaerota bacterium
AATTATTGCGAATCCCTGCATTCTTTTGAATCAGGAACTCATGAAATCAGGAATTTGTTTGTGCAAACCGCGCATTCTTGCATCCTTCTTGAGTTCCTGAGTTCCTGATTAATGCGCGCGGGGAAGAAATCAACAGTCCCTTCAGGCGGAAGTCATGAAGGGGCTTCAGCCCCGTCGCGGGGCGAAAAGACCGCGAGAAGCGATAGTCCGGTCAGTAGCTTTGCTCCGGCGCCGGGAAGGCGCCGCTCTCGACCTCACTCTGGTACTGATGCACCGCCTGCGAGACGGCGGCGCCGAGTTCGGCGTAGCGCTTGACGAACTTGGCGGTGGCGCCCGGAGGCGTCAGTCCCAGCAAGTCGTGCAGCACGAGGATCTGCCCATCGCAGGCGGATCCCGCGCCGATGCCGATCGTGGGGACGGAGACGGCCGCGGTAATCTCCTGTGCCAGGGCCGCCGGCACGCATTCGAGTACGATACTGAAGACGCCGGCCTGGTCGAGCGCCTCGGCATCGGCCATCAGGGCCGCCGCCGCCTCGGGCTGGCGGCCCTGGACTTTGTAGCCGCCCAGCGCGAGCACCGACTGCGGGGTGAGGCCGAGATGCCCCATGACGGGAATCCCGTTGTCAACCAGACGCCGGATCAACCCGGCACGCAGGCGTCCGCCCTCGAGCTTGACCGCGTCGGCGCCGGCCTCCTGCAGGAAGCGGCCCGCATTGCGGACCGCCTGGTCGTCGCCGGCCTGGTAGGACATGAAAGGCATGTCGCCCACGACCAGCGCACCCGCCACGCCGCGCGCGACCGCGGCGGTGTGGTGCAGCATCTGCTCCAGCGTCACCGGCAGGGTGGTGGCGTGGCCCAGCATCGTGTTGGCGACGGAATCCCCCACCAGGATCAGGGGAATGCCCGCCTCGTCGAGCAGCCTGGCCATGCCGGCGTCATAGGCGGTGAGGCAGGCGAGCCGCTGCCTGCCTTTGCTGTTCTTGATTTGAAGGGCGGTCCACTGTTTCATGATGGAACGAGTATAGCACACGACGTACGCGGTTGGCGATGGGGGTGACGGGGGGGCGAAGGAGTTCGGGAGGGAGTTCGGGAGTCCGGGAGTTCTAAAATTCTAAAGTGCGGAGTGCGGGTGCGGCTTTAAACTTTGTCGCGAGCTTTGTCGAAAAGGCTGAACCGCCAGGACGCCAAGGGGCGCCAAGGGGGAGGATCGTCCTCGATGCTCCACCGTGGCTCGTCGAGAACGAGGACGAGGACGAGGACGAGGGGGAGGACGAGGGGAGCGAAGCAATCGTGTACCGTTGTCGTACCCCGTAGTCGCCGTCCGATCTCGGCCGCACAGGGCGCATAGCAGGCGAACCAGGAAACCGGAGTACCCTGTCGGTGGACGATGACGGCGACGCTTGCGGTTGACGGGCGGTTCCCCACACGGAACGGTCCGATACCTGCCTGCGCCGCGAGCGTCGCGGCAGACAGGCGTCCCGTTCTACCGGCCGGAGACAGACCCATGCGCCGGCATGGCGCGTGGGTCTGTCACTAGCCGTCCTTCACCGGCCTGCGGAGGGCTTTCTTGGCCGAGTGCTGGCGCTTGTCGTCGAGCATACGGGCGCGCTGGCGGCGCGAGCGGCGGCGTTTTTGCCGCCGGATCCGTTCGGTCTCCTGCTGGCGCGCCGACTGCTCGCCCTCGATCCGCTCGATGAGACGCTGGGCGAGTTCCTCGCGTGCGACCCAGCGGTTGACCTCGCGCGAGCGGGTTTGCTGGCACTTGACGACCAGTCCGCTCGGGGCATGGCGCAACTGAACGCAGGAGGAGGTCTTGTTGATCTTCTGTCCGCCCGAACCGGAGCCGCGGACGAAGGTCTCCTCGATGTCGGGTTCGTGCAGGGCGGCCTTGGCCATGAGCCGCTGGATCCGCTGCACCGTCTCCGCCCGGATGGAGCGTCCGGCCATACGCACCGCCCTTTCAGCGACGCGCCCGCTTGCGGACGGATGGGGGCGTGGTGTCGAGGAAGCTGGCCTTGGCGAACTTCTCGGCCGAGACGATCTCGTGATCGGCCGCCGCCTTGGCGATGGCCTTGACCGTCCGCTCGGAGGCGTGTCCGGGGGGAAGCGGCTTGATCAGCGTGCGGATGCGCGTGCGCAGGAGATCGAGCCCCTCGCCCGTTGTCACGGAGACGGGGATGGCCTGACGGCGCGCCGCGCGCTCCAGCCGCGCCAGGTTGTCCCGGGCCGCGGGGAGGTCCATTTTGTTGGCGACGAGGAGGATGGGGCGCTTGAGCAGCGCCGCGTCGTAAAGGCGGATTTCGCGGCGCAGGGCGCGGTAGTCGTCCCAGGGGGTGCGTCCGTCGGAACCGGCGGTGTCGACGACGAAAATGAGCGCCTTGGCCCGGGCGAGGTGGCGCAGGAACTCGATGCCAAGCCCGACGCCTTCGTGCGCACCCTCGACGATGCCGGGAATGTCGGCGACCAGGACCTGACTGAAGTCCTCGAACCGCACCGACCCGATCATCGGGTTGAGCGTGGTGAAGGGGTAGGCACCGATTTTCGGGCGGGCCTCGCTGAGGGCGGCCAGCAGGGACGATTTCCCGGCATTGGGAAAGCCGACGAGGCCGAGATCGGCGATGACCTTGAGCTCGAGGCGGAGGCGAAACTCGGCGCCGGCCTCGCCGGGGGTACATTCGGTCGGCGCCTGATGCGTGGAGCTCTTGAAGTGGACGTTGCCGATCCCGCCCTTGCCCCCGCGCGCGATGATGACTTCCTGGCCATCCGAGGTGATGTCGCAGACGAACGCGTCCGTTGCCGCGTCGAAGACGGAGGTGCCGCAGGGGACGTCCATCACCAAATCGGCTCCATTGCGGCCATGCATCTGCTGGCCGCGTCCGGGGACTCCGGCTTCGGCGACAAGCCGGGGATTGTAGAAGAGCCGGATGAGCGAGTCTTCGTTGCGGTTGCCGCGCAGAATCACGTGGCCGCCGCGGCCGCCATCGCCGCCGTCGGGCCCGCCGCGTTCGACATGTGCTTCGCGGCGGAAGCTGGCGGAACCGTCCCCGCCCTTCCCCGCCTGGACCTGCACCGTGACGCAATCGACGAATTGGCGGGTCTTCACGGCGGACCTGAAGACGACGCGAGCATTAAACCGCGGCTTCTTCCGCCACCGGCTTAACGTTCACGACGCGTCCCTCTTTCGAGAAAGCGACCACGCCATCGGCCAGCGCGAACAGGGTGTGATCGCGCCCCGTGCCGACCTGATTGCCCGCATGGATCCGGGTGCCGCGCTGCCGTACGAGGATCGCCCCGGCCAGAACGGCCTGCCCGTCGTAGCGCTTGACGCCGAGACGGCGACCGCCGCTGTCGCGACCGTTGGTCTTGTGTGCTTTGCCTGCCATGAAATGCTCTCCTAATGGCCGCTAGGCGATCGCCTTGACGGTGACCGTCGTCAGTTCCTGCCGATGCCCCACCTTGCGCTCGTATCCCTTGCGGCGGCGCTTCTTGAAATTCACGACCTTCACGCCGCGCTTGGCATCGTCGACAACCGACAAGACAACCTTGGCGCCTTCCACGAAGGGGGTGCCCAGCTTGAGTTCCTTGCCGTCCGAAACCGCCAGAACTTCGGCGATTTCAACATCGGTTCCGGCCGGGGCCGACAGACGTTCGATATCGAATGTCTGGCCGACTGCCACGCGGTATTGTTTGCCGCCCGTCGCGACGACTGCGTACGCTTCCATGATGTGCATCCCTTGCTTGCCCGCGGCTGTTGTGTGCTCCCGCCCGGACGGAGCTTCTCACGCTCGAGAAAATTAAAGGTGCAGCATAATGAAAAAACACGCCGCCGTCAATAGCGGTAATGGTCCGGCTTGTAGGGGCCGTTGGCCGGCACGCCGATATAGGCCGCCTGTTCCGGCGTCAGCCGCGTCAGGCGGGCGCCGAGCTGCGCCAGGTGCAGGCGGGCCACCTCCTCGTCGAGCTCCTTGGGCAGGCGGCGCACCCCGATCGGGTGCGGGTCGGTCCAGAGGGCGATCTGGGCCAGCGTCTGGTTGGTGAAGGAGTTGCTCATCACGAAGCTGGGGTG
>JAAYZJ010000526.1 GCA_012514915.1 Lentisphaerota bacterium
CAGCGGTGGGCCTGCTGCAGGCCGCGCCGCAGCCCGGCGCGTGTGCACGCCTGCCGGGACGTGCCAGGGGGGCGGCTCACCGGTTGCCCTCCAGGACATGCCAGCCGATGAAGAGGCACCAGATGGAGAAGGAGATGTGAAAAACCACGCTGCGGAGGGCGATCCGTCCCGCGGCGGCATCCAGCAGTTCGAGCAGGAGGGGAAAGGCGGGGACCTGGAGGGGCGCGGCCAGCAAAAGCCGCGACAGCGATGCCCAGACCAGCATGGCGCCGCCGCCCAGCAGGATCGTGCCGACTGCCGCCGCCCAGGGGCGCCAGGCGAGGATCGACGCCAACAGGCCGAGCGCGGTCCAGCTCAACGCGTGCAGCGCCAGGAGTCCGACGGCGGGCAGCAGGGCGGCGGTGGGCGGCAGCTTGCCGGCGAGATTGTGCGCCAGGAACAGCCAGGGGACCAGGGCGCCGGGGATGGCCAGCAGGACGGCGCCGTAGGCGGCGAGAAACTTCCCGATCAGGAGCCCCCGCAGGGAGACGGGCAGAATCAGCAGCAACGGCAGGGTCCCGGCCGCCCGCTCGCCGGCGAACAGGGGCATCGTCAGGAGAATGGTCAGCAGCGGCAACGGCAGGGCTACGGCGAGCACCCACAGGGCCGGCAGGCTCCAGAACGTCCCCTCGCTGATCTGCAGCGCCGCGAAAAAGAGACCGGCGGAGAGGGCAAAGAAGGCTGCGAGCCCGGTGTAGAACGCGGTCGAGTGGAAAGCCGCCGCGAGTTCGCGGGCCAGGACGGTGCGGGTGACGGAACTCATGGCAACCCTCCACCGCATGCCGCATCGGCCGGAGCCCGCTCCCGCTCGCCGTCCGTGTGCGGCGCCAGCACCGTCTGCCGGATCACGCGCCCCTGGGAGAGCGTCGTGCAGCTATGGCACAGCCGGTCGACCAGATCCAGCCGGTGCGTCGACAGCAGGATCGTGCCGTGCCGCGCGCATACTCCGGCCAGCAGACTGCAGAACCGGTCGGCCTGATCGGCATCGAGGCCGGCAAACGGCTCGTCGAGCACCATCAGCCGCGGTTCCGTCAGCAGCACGTCGGCCAGGCCGACGCGCTGCCGCTGCCCGAGCGAGAGGCGCCCGATCAGCCGCCGGCGGATATCATCCAGGCCGCACCCCTCGATCACGCTCCGCAACCGCGCGCGCAGCCGCTTCCCCGCGAGGCCCTTCAGCCGTCCTCGGTAGCTCAGGTGCTCCTCGACCCGCAGGTCGCGGTAGAGGGGAGACTGCTCGGGCAGGAAGCCGATCAGGCGGCGCACTTGACGTCCCTGGGTACGCGTGTCCATGCCGCCCACGAACACCTGCCCCGCCGAAGGGGCCAGAACACCCGCGACGATCCGCAGCAGCGTGCTTTTGCCGGCGCCGTTAGGCCCGACGACCGCGCCTATTCCGCCAGGCGTGACCTGCAGCGAGACGTCGTCGAGTGCCGCCGTGGCGCCGAAACGTTTGCATAATTGGCGAACTTCTAACATGTCGGGGCATTCTTCCCGCCGGTTGGCTGGCCGTCAGCGCCCGCGCCGCAGCCGCTCGGCCAGACGCTCCGGCAGCCCCGCGCGCAGCACTTTTTCCGCGGCGGCCTCCACGTCGTAGGCCACCCGGCGGAACGCGATTTCCTTGACCTTTGGAACATAGATCACATACGAGCTGCGCGGGTCGCCGTCGCGCGGCTGGCCCACACTTCCCACGTTGATGAAGTATTTGGTGCCGAAGAGGATCTTGA
>JAAYZJ010000527.1 GCA_012514915.1 Lentisphaerota bacterium
CGCGCGCCTCACCGTGGATTTGCTGACCCCCAGATTGCGGCTGAGCGTGTGCTCGGGCCAGATCTGGTCGCCGTCCTTCAGTCCGGCCGCGATCTGCTTGAGGACAAAATCGCAGACTTGGCGGCGCTTTTCCGGCAGTTCCATCCCCGGCGAAGTCATACGCGCCCCTCTCGTGGCCAAACCATTTTCATGGTCGCCACTGTAGCAGAAGGTGGACTTATGTCAAGTTGAACCATTCTCTACCGCGCCCGCCGGGGACGGCGGTCCCCGCGCCCCGGTCCGCGGTTCGCCCGCGGAGCGAACGGCGCCCGCGTGGCGCCGCGGGCGTTGCGTCCGCCCCGCGCGCTTGTTGCGGCGGCTTGCGTCTCCGTCGCGCTGGCGGCGGCGGCGGAGTGGTGTGGATGCCGGGCGTCGACCGGGATGGGCTTGCGGATCAGCCGCTCGATGGCTGTCAGCAGCGGGCGTTCCGCGGCGCTGCAGAAGGAGACCGCGCTGCCCGAGGCGCCAGCGCGTGCCGTCCGCCCGATGCGGTGGACATAGGTTTCGGGCTCCATCGGCAGATCGTAGTTGATCACATGGGTGATCCCCTCCACGTCGATGCCGCGGGCGGCGATATCGGTGGCCACCAGGATCCGGACGCGCCCGCTTTTGAAGTCCTCCAGCGCCCGGTTGCGGGCATTCTGGCTCTTGTTGCCGTGGATGGCGGCGGCGGCGATGCCGGCCCGGGAGAGTTTCTCGGCCACGCGGTTGGCCCCATGCTTCATCCGCGTGAAGACCAGCGCCCGCGTCAGGCCGGCCTCGGCCAGCAGGGCGGTCATCGCCGCCCCCTTGTTGTCCTGGTCCACGAACCGGACCACCTGGGCGATCCGCTCGACGGTCGGCTGCTCGGGAGCGACCGAGATCCGCGCCGGATCGCGCACGAGGGTGTTGGCCAGCGCGAGGACCTCGGGTTGCAGCGTGGCGGAGAAAAAGAGCGATTGGCGCGCGGATGGCAGACGGGCGATGATCCGGCGGATATCGGGGAGAAAACCCATGTCCAGCATGCGGTCGGCCTCGTCCAGGACGAAGAACTCGACGGCGTCGAGTCCGGCATGCCCCTGCTGCATGAGATCGAGGAGGCGGCCGGGCGTGGCCACCACGACATCGGCACCCGCGCGCAGGGCTTTGACCTGCGGCATCTGGCCCACGCCGCCGAAAATGACGGCGTGACGGGTGCGCAGATGACGCCCGTAGGCGCCGAGACGCTCGTCGATCTGTGCGGCCAGCTCGCGCGTGGGCGCCATGATCAGCACCCGTGGCTTGCCCGGCTGCACCGGGCACGGGTTTTCGGCGATGCGCTGCAGCAGGGGCAGCACGAAGGCCGCCGTCTTGCCCGTGCCCGTCTGCGCGCAACCCAGCAGGTCGCGGCCCGCCAGCACGTGGGGGATCGCCTGTTCCTGGATCGGGGTCGGCACGGTGTATCCCTCCTCGTCAACGGCCCGGCGCAATTCCTTGCGCAGCAGCCCGAAGACGCCGACGGGGGGCGTGCCGGCGGAGGCGCCGTCCGTCGGCGCGGCGGGCGCGTGCCGATCCTGCGGGACGGGCGCGGCGTGGGCGTGCCTGCCGTGCGGGGCGGGCGCGGCGGGACGCGTAAGGATGGCATTCAACAAGCGATTCTGCATAGGAGACGGATCCGTCGGGGTTCATCCTCATCAAGCGGACCGTCCATGAGAAAGTCCTGCCGCGACAACGGCATGGCTGGAGAGGCGGGGAACGGCATGTAGGATGTTGCCGTATCGTTCCCGCGGGGAAAGCACGGCCGCGGTGGCGGCCCGTGGTCGGCAACGGGCGGGAAGTATGGGGCAAGGCGGCCGGTGTGTCAAGCAGTGAGCCATTGACTTTCGGCCAGCGTTCTGTCACGCTTTCCGACAGGTGCCGTTCGTGCGGAAGACGTGGGTGCGCGGATGGGCTGAAAGCGTGCGGATGACCGTGAAGGGAATGGAGCAGGATGAGAAGCGTCGAGGTGATCTCGGGCCGCCAGGCGGCGGCGCGCATTCCAGACGGGGCGACCGTCGCGACGGGCGGCTTTGTCGGCTGCACGCATCCC
>JAAYZJ010000062.1 GCA_012514915.1 Lentisphaerota bacterium
CCTGGCCCCAGCGTGGCCGGATACCCGGCGGCATTGGCCGAGAGGGTCCCCGCTACCGTGCCCGAGACGGCGTAGATCCGCGCCCAGCCGTAGGTGTTCGTCGTCGCGTAGCCGATGACGACCTCGTTCGAGTAGACCGGGTCGCTCAGCACCGGCCCGTAGGGCTGGATGGTCGCGGTAGCCCCCGTGGCGACCGCAAAATGGCCGATGTTGGTGTGGACGCCGGCGATCACGTCGCCGGCTTGGAGCACCAGGTCCGCACCGCCCCAGTCGGTGTCGTTGGTGTAGTGCGCCGCGAAGGCGCCTGAACCGACCGCCAGCCCTAAGCCAACCATCCCTGTGTTTACAGCCAACCTTCGTATCGAACCGTGCATCATCATCTCCATGAACTCCGTTCCATGAACTCAGCTACCGAACCAAGAGCACCGTGCCGCGAACGACATAGAAGCCCTTCGTTCCCTCTGTGCCGGCGACTTCCGCCGCATGCGCGCCCGTCGGGGAATCGACCAGCAGCGTTCCCGCAAAGGCGGGGTGATCGGAAGCGGGGATGCCCCTGCCCCCGGAACCTTCCAGCATGCTGTCCTGCGCCGCGAGCGCCAGCCCCGGCCAGACGGCGATGCGGCCGCCTCCGCCGCTGACGTTGCGCCGTCCCAGACCCCCCGAGGCATCGAGCGTGCCGCCGCCCGTCAGACGCCGCCCGGCCAGCACGAGGATCGATCCGCCGCTGCCGCCGGCTCCCTCGGTGCCCCCGCCGGTCTGGCCCGACGCGCGCTTGGGGGTGGCGTCGAATGCACCGTCGAGCGCCACCGTCCCGCCCGCCTGCAGCACGATCGCTCCGCCGCCGAAACCGCCGTCGGGCACCTTGTCCGGCAACTGAGTGGCATGCCAGCCGCCGGGACTGCCCGGCTCGACCGGCCAGGCGGCACGCCCGTAAAGGTCACCGGGAAGCAAGCCGCCGCCCAGGCCGCCATGGCTGCCGCCGCTCGTGCTGCTCCCACCTTCACCAGGCCCCTGTCCGGGGTGGTAGCCCAGGCCGCTGGCATCGATGCCGCCGCCGGCGCTCACCGCGACATCGCCCGCCACCCGGATGCGGACGACCGCCCCGTTGGTCGGGTGCGCGGCGGGATGGAGCCAGCCGCCGGCGCCGATGGACAGGTCGCCGCCGACATCGACCCTTGCGCCAAAAGGCCCGGAGCTCTCGTTGGTCTCGGCCGCCGGCACGTGCAGCCTGGCACCGGAGCCCAGCATCAGATCGCCGGCCACGTCGAGATGGAACCCCTCCGGCAGCGTGAAAATAGCGTTCGTGACCGCCAGCGAGGGGGGCGCCCAGGAGGTGAAGCCGGGAATCACCAGTCGCACCGACGCGAAGCGGTTGCCGTCGATCACCCCGGTCATCCAGCGCGTGTCGGGCATGTACAGCGTTCCCATCTGCGCTTCGAAGGTCGCGTAGTATTCGTTGACGGATGGAAGCGGCCCGGGAGGCGCATAGGCCGAGAACCGCACGGCGGGGACCGGTAGCGACGCCTGCGCGCCGGGGTCGTAGCAGATGGCGATGCGGCCGCCGCCGCCCGCCCCGCCAGATCCCGATCCGGTGGCGCCGTTGGCGCTGGCCAGTCCCGTCGCGGCACCCTGGAAGGTGCGGCAGACCACATGGATGCCGCCCCCCGAGCCTCCCGGCGTATGGGCCGAGCCCTCGGTCGTCCCGTTGGCGTGCAATTCGCCGTCCAGCACGACGGCGCCGCCGGCCCGCAGGCGGATCGCGCCGCCACCGGGGCTCTCCTTGAAGTCCGTCGACTTGGCCCGCCCGCTGCCGGGCTGGCGCGGCGCGGCGGCGGAGCCGTAGGCCGGTCCCCAGAGGAGACCGTACGGTCCCATCGCGCCGCGGCCGCCGTAGCCGCCGCCGCCGTAGATCGTCGGCGCGACCCCCGGTCCGGCGCCGAAACTGTAGCCCTTGGCATTGGCGTCGATCCCGCCCGTGGCGGCGATCACGATGTCGTTGGTGACGTAGAACGCCACCGTGGCGCCGTTAGTGGGATCGGCGTAGGGATGGATCCAGCAGCCCGCGCCGATGTTCAGCGATCCACCCGCGGCGACCACCGCGCCGTCCTGCGCCAGCGGATCGCCGACGGGGGCGGCGGTCAGGTGCAGCACGGCCTTGTTGGATATGACGACGTCACCGCCGACATCCAGTTGAAAGCCGGTTGGAAAGCCGATTTTCGCGCCGTTGAGCGTCAGCGAGGCGGGAGTCCACCCCGTCTGGCTCCCCGGCAGCACCGTAACCTGGCTGAAGCGCCCGTCGAGCGATTCCGTCAGCCACAAGGCATCGGGTAGATGCAGCGTGCCGAAGGTAGGCGCGTAGAATTCCGGCAAATCGGAGCCTCCGTAGGCCGCCTGGTAGACGATCGGCGGACACGGCTCGTCGAGTTGAGTCTGGGCTGAAGCCTGGTAGTGGATGGCGATTCGCCCCCCGGAGCCCCCTCCAGCATAGGTCCGCCCCTTGCCGCCATTGACCGAGATCAGGCCGGCACTGCTCCCCGTCACCGTCCGCGCTGTGATCCAGACGCTGCCGCCCGAACCGCCCGCGCCGTGGCTGTAGACGCCAATTCGTCCTTCCGCCAGGATGTCGCCCTGGAGATCCAACTGCCCGGCCAGAATGATGCGCACCGCGCCGCCGCCCTCGCGGCTGTTGGCATTCGAACCCCCGCCACTGCCGGGTTGCTCGGGTGCCGCCGGATCGCCGTAGGAGAATCCGCCGTGGGAATAGGCATCGCCACGGCAGTAGCCGCCGTCGGTGGCATGGCCCGCGCCGCCCCGGACGCCGCCGAACGGCGCCGGGCTCCCCGGCCCGCACATCCGACGGTAGCCCATGTAGTTGGCGTCCAGTTTGCCGGTCGCCGCCACCGTCAGGTTGGAGCCCTGGATCAGGATGCGGTGCTCGGGAACCCAGAGTCCTTCCTCGTTGACCGCCTCCGTCAGCGTCGGTCCATGTGTGACGGTGCCGGCAATCAGGAGGTTCGTCGCGCGGAGAGCGCTCTGCCAACCCTTGACGGTCAACGTGGCGCCGCTGGCGATCTCGAGCGCCGCGAGTTCCGCCGTCGCGTTGGTCAGGAGGACGCTGGCGCCGCTGCCGATCGTCACGGCGTCGCCCGTTCCCGGCACGCCGACCGGTTCCCAGTTGGCGGCATCGTTCCAGTTGGTGCCGCCCGCACCGGTCCAGGTTGCCCCGTGGCCAACCCGTGGATAATATCCGACCAGCACCACAACCGCCACGCGGGCGGCCACGCTCAACATCGCGTATGTTTTCATCCTTGCCCCCCCATCCTGAATCGACTACTGAAAATTTCCCGCAGCCGTGCTGCAACCTGCCCATGGCCCAGCCGCTCGGCCCACTCCAGCGGCGTGCGGTTCCAGCAACCTCGGACTGTGACATCGGCGCCCGCAGCCAACAGCAATTGAACAACTTCGTACCGATTGTAGGCGGCGGCGAGGTGCAGCGGGGTATCCCCGTCGCCGTGGCGGGCATGGACGTCGGCCCCCTTCTCCAGCAGCAGCGCCACGGTACTGGCCCGGCCATGGCGCGCGGCATAGTGCAGCGGCGTCCAGCCGCGGCGGTTCGCCCGGCGGACGTCCGCGCCGCGCGCGAGCAGCAACCGGGCGAGTGCCGGATCGCCGAGCCGGGCGGCGGCCTGCAGCGGTGTGAGGCCCAGAACATTGCCGCCGTCGACATCGTCGCCCGCATCGAGCGCCTTTGCCGCCGCGGCGGCATCGCCCTTCAGCACGGCTTTCAGCAGCGCGGTGGCGCCCGTACCCGGGGGCATCGGCAGGGTTGGAATGCCGCCGACCGTGTTGCTCACGACGCCCTCGACTCGGCCGGTCAGCGCGTCGTGGAGCGCGAGCGCATAGGTGCGGCCGATGGATTGGCATTCCTCGACCGTCAGCCACGGGTTGTGCTCGGGCTGGAAAGCGAAGGGTGCGCGCAGGCCATCGGGATGCATGGCCCACTCGGTCGTGCTGCTGCGTTGCCAGCCGCCCGGCTTCATGCTCGGCACCCGTGCGGTCATGGCCTTGACCAGCGCGCTTTCGGCGAGCCCGGGAGGCGTGTAGATGCAGGTGCCGTTGGAATGGAAATCGATCAGGTAGTCGGCCCGCCCGCCGGTATCGAAGCGGACGGCTGCAGCCAGCGCGTCGCCCGTCGCGAAGAGACCGGGCGCGAGCCAGACGGCCAGATGGTTGGGCCAGCCCGCCGCGGCCAGCTCGGGGTTGTCGGTCCGGCGCAGCATGAAGCGGCCGTCGGGGTTGACGAGCGGATAGACGTGGAAATCGGCCAGCCGCCGCAGTTCGGCGGCCTGCGGATCGTCGCCCAGCAGGAACTCGACAAACCCATGGAACGACCAGCTCCCGGTGAATTCACTGTGGTTGCCATCGGTCAAGACCACCACGGCCTTGCCGCCCCGCGATGCGGGGTCGGTAATCCGGTAGCCGTAGATCGGCTGCGGCGGGAAGGCGGGCACGGCCAGGGCGCGGCCGCCCAGCCGCATCTCCAGGGAGGGAGCGTCGGACGCGCCCGCCGCCGTCCGCACCGGCCAGCCGCTCGACCAGCCGATCACACCGTTCGTGTCGCCGCTGAGCGTCGGTGTGACGTAAGGGCTCCGCAGCGCGCGGGCGAGATGCTCGCGCTTCATGCGCACCGTGTAGACCGTGCCGCGCGGCGTGACCGGCGCCAGGAAGGTCAGTTCGGGCATTGGCGTGCGGGCCAGCCTCTGCGGCGGCACCGTGACCGTTTTTTGGGCAGGAACCACCAACCCCCGCATCAGCGGATCGTGCCAGCGGACACCCATCTGTTCAAGCAGGGCGAAGACACCGTGCTGCACGCCG
>JAAYZJ010000528.1 GCA_012514915.1 Lentisphaerota bacterium
CACGTGGGGCACGGGCGATCAGCTCTTCATCAACGACCTCTTCCCGAAGGACTGGAATTCGTTCTTCATCGGACGCGACGACGAATACCTCAAGGCGCCATCCGACGCCCTCAAAGCCGCGTTCTTCAGCGAGGTGGCGAACCTCGATGTCGTGTACGTGCCGCGCTTCGACGCCGACCGCGGGATCGACGGCCGGCGCATCTCCTACTGGAACGCCGGGCTCGGGCGCACGACGGGGCGCGACGCGCCGATGATCGCCGACAAGCCCGATGACTGGTTCGAGGACGACGAATGGGCGCTGCGACTCTTCCGCAATGTCGGGGCTTACGAAGTGGCGCTGTATGGCTACGACGGCTTCTGGAAGAGCCCCGGCGGCTCCGATCCCGAGACAGGGCGCGCGCGCCATCCGCGCCTGCAGGTGCTCGGCGCCAGCTCGCGCGGTCCCGCCGCCGGCGGAATCTTCAGCATGGAAGGCGGATGGTACCGCTCGGCCGACGACGACGAGGGCGACGACCCGTTCATCCGCAATAGCGAGCTGCGCGGCCTCGTGGGATTCGAACGCGAGATCGCGCCGAATCTGACGGGGGGCTTGCAGTACTACGTCGAGCACATGCTCGACTACGACGCCTACCGGGCATCGCTGCCCACCGGTGCGCGTGCCGCCGACGAACTACGCCAGGTGGCCACGGTACGGCTCACCCGGCTCCTGATGAACCAGAACCTGAAACTCGGACTGTTTCTCTTCTATTCGCCCACGGACGACGATGCGTATCTGCGCCCCAATGCGAACTACAAGGTCGACGACTATTGGACCGTCGAAGTCGGCGGGAACATCTTCCTTGGCAAACGCGACGACACGTTCTTCGGCCAGTTCGAAGACGCCAACAACCTCTACGTCAGCGTCCGCTGCGGATTCTGAGCGACAACAAGGGAGAAAATCAAGCCGTCGAGCGTGGCGCCGCAGAAGGCGGTCATGAGTTGATGGGGACAGGCACGCAGGGATCCGGCACGCGGGGATCCGAGGCCCATGAGGACGACTTCGCCGCGGCAACGCGCTCGGAGACGCGTAGGCACGCCTGGCGTGCCTAGCTCAACATGGCATAACACGACGGCGGACGCCTCGGAGAGGCGCCCCTACCGGCGGGTTCGCGCAAACCAGTCCGGCCATGCGCCTGGCGCCCTTGGCGGTTCAACCCCGGTCGCCCCCAGTCGACTACAATCGACGCCCTTCGCCCCCTGCCGAGAGGGGTAGCCCATCCTGACCATCCTGTCATCCTGTCAAAAAAATCTCCCCCGCCGCGCACTCCCGACCTCCCGACCTTTAGAACTTGAAACCGCCCGAACTGTGCCCCCGTCTGCCCACGGATTCATGCTCTTCATACGCCCCCCCTGTCGCTGGCCGATTACCACCAGAAGGGGGGGTTGCCCTTATGCCAAAATGGTGGTACGCTCCTCATCATCAATGCCGGGGTTCCCGCTGCGGGCGGCGAGAGGGGCTCATCCATCTGGCAGGCGCCCATCCTGCGGTGACACCGTTGGAATCGACGAGGTCGCGATGAACATTCGGACGCATGGATGGCTGTTGGGTTGCCTGCTGGCCGCTGGAG
>JAAYZJ010000529.1 GCA_012514915.1 Lentisphaerota bacterium
CGCTGGACGACTGGCCGCCCTTGCGCGCCTGGCCGGAGGCCTGCGGGCGGGCGGGCGTCTGGCGGTTCCCGCGCGACGACCGTCCTCCGGAAGGGGCCTGATCCGACGGGCGTGCCTCTCGTGCGGCGTTCGCCGCGCGCGCCGAGGAGTCCCCCCGCGCCTGGCGCTTGCCTTCCGTCCGGCGGTCCTGGCCGCGCCCCGGCTCGCGGACCAGTGAAAAATCGACATGCCGCTGGGTGAAATCGACGCGGACGACGAACACCTTGACCTTGCCGCCGAGCTGGTAGCGGCGTCCCTCCGCCTGCAGACTTTCACTGGCGGCGTCGTAGCGGACAAACGAATCGGAGATGCTGGTGATCCGCACCAGGCCGCCGAGTTGCAGCGCGGTGACGTCGACGAACAAGCCGTAGTTGGTCACCCGCGAAATGACGGCCTCGTAGGTCACGGGTTTGCGCTCGTCGAGCTGCTGCTGCAGGAACCGGTATTTTTTGATTTCGATCAGGGCGCGCGCGGCGTCGTCGGCGCGCTGCTCGCGTTCCGAACAGGTTGTCGCCGTCCGCTTCAGGTAGGCGGGGTCGATGCCGCCCCGCCGCGCGGCCGCCCCGGCCAGGTGGTCGGCGAGCTGTCGGTGCAGCACCAGGTCGGGATAGCGCCGGATCGGCGAGGTGAAATGCGAATAGTAGTGCTTGGCCAGCCCGAAGTGCCCCGTCTTCTCGGCCGAGTAGACGGCCCGCTTCATGCTGCGCAGCACGAGGGTGTGCGCCTGGTCGTGCAGGGGATGGTCGACCGTCGCGCCGAGAAAGCGCCGCAAGTTGCGCGGATCGGAGAGGTCGCCGGGCTGGAAGCCGAGCTGCGCCAGCGCGGCGGCCAACTCATCGAGCTTGAGGGGGTCGGGCGGTTCGTGCAGCCGGGAGAGGATGGGGATACCGCGCGCCTTGAGTTCCGTGGAGACCGCCTCGTTGGCGGCCACCATGCACTCCTCGATCATCTGGTGGGAGACGTCGTTGGGACGCAGCGCGACACCCGTCATCCGGGCCTCGGCGTCGAGCAGGATCTCGCATTCGGGCACCTCGAGGTCGAGGGCGCCGTCGCGCATGCGGATCGCGCGGAGCTGCTGGGCCAGGCGGTGGGTCTCGCGCAGCAGGCCGACAGCCTCCGGCGGGACGGCGCGGTCGCCGGCCGGCCGCTCCTCGATCACCGCGAGCGCCTCCTCGTAGGTCAGCCGCAGGCGCGACCGGATGCGCGTTTTGGCGAAGCGGCGCCCGACGGGGCGGCCGGCCTCGTCGAATGTCAGGAACGCGGAGAAGCAGAGGCGGTCCTCGTCGGGGCGCAGACTGCAGACGCCGTTGGAGAGCTGCTCGGGGAGCATGGGAATGACCTTGTCGACGAGATAGACGCTGGTCGTCCGCTCGGCCGCCTCGCGATCGAGCGGCGACCCCGGCCGGACGAAGTGGCTGACGTCGGCGATGTGCACCCCCAGCACCCGCCGTCCCCGGGCATCGCGGGTGAGCGACAGGGCGTCGTCGAAATCGCGGGCGGTGGCGGGGTCGACGGTCAGAATGTAGGTGTCGCCACGCAG
>JAAYZJ010000530.1 GCA_012514915.1 Lentisphaerota bacterium
GCCCCCCAGGGAAACATCAGATCGAGCATATCAACCACGTTGGTGTTCGTGAAGCGGCGGCTGCCGGTGGCGGGATTGACCAGCGCGAACGGGCTTAGGTCGAGATCATCGGCCTGCGTCCAGGCCGCGTTGACCAGCGTGCCGGTCGATTGGTTCCCCGTGCAGTCGTAGACATTCATCCCCTCCCCCTCGTTGAGCGGCCAGTAGCCGATCAGCCCAGGCTCGTGGCCCACGAGGCGGCGACGCCAATCGCGTGCGATCTCGGCGTGACTGCGGGCGTGATCCCAGACGCGCACCTCGCTCTTCATGCCGTCGATGTCGGTTCCGCTGATATAGCCGCCGAGCTTGACGGTGTTGGCTTCGACGTTGTTGTAGTTGAACGCCGAGGTGCCGATGGGCTCGCCGTCGAGGTAGTACGTCAGCGTCGTGCCGTCGAAGCTGAAGGCCACATGCATCCAGCGGCCGAGCGCGGCTGTGACCGCCGGGCTGGGCTCCCGCCAGGCGCTGCCGGTGAAGGCCGCGATCCGTCCGTTCTCGTAGAACCCGAACATGTGGGTATAGCCGTTGCTGCTGCGGACATTGTTCTTGGAGTAGAGCATGTCGCGGGTGTCGACGGCGCGCAGGTACATCCATCCCTCGACGGTCATGGGGCTGTTCGAGGGGCGCTGCAGCACGTCCGGCATCGCCAGGTCGACGTAGCTGCTGGTGCCGGCGAAACTCAGCACCGTCTCGGCGGCTTGAACCATCCATCGGCTGGCCAGAAGCACCGCGACACACTGAAACATCACTTTTCGCATGTTCATACGTGTTCCCCTTTCCATGGTGTTCCATTCATGGCTGTCATGTTGAACTCCGGACAATCAACTCGGGTTTGAACCACTTGCGGGTCGGCTCCGTCAGCTTGCCCAGTAAGCGCTTCAAGAGCCAGTCGGCAGCCAGGCGTCCGGTGGCGGCCTGTTGGAAATCGAGGGTCGTCAGGGGCGGGTCACTGACGGCGCACTCGGGGATGTTGTCGGAACCGGCGACGGCCAGTTCGCCCGGCACGGCGATCCCATGCCGTGCAGAGTAGTCAAGGGCATGCAGGGCGCGCATGTCATTGGCGCAGATCAGCGCCGTCGGGCGGCTGGGCCCCTTGAGCATGGCATCCAAGGCGCGGAAATCCTCGTCGCGATCCTGTCCCGAGGTGATCTTGAGCCACTCGGGATTGAAATCGAGGCGATTGGCGTAGAGACCATCGAGAAAGCCCTGCAGGCGGGGACGGAACCAGACACAGCCCGGATATCCCATGAGACAGCCAATGCGCGCGTGCTTGGCCGCCATGTGGTCGACGAGCCGGTGAAAGCCGTCATGCAGATCGAAAATCAGTTGCGAAACGCCCTCCAGACAGTCGAACCCATCGTACATAATCGGGTTGAGCGCCTCGCGGAGCAATGCCAGCGTCGACGAATTCAGCACGCCTTTGCCGTCGACGACATCGAGCAAAACGCCTGAGTGAACGAGGAACGGTTTGCCGCGGAAACGGTCCAAGTGGGCTTTGACAAAGTCGAGCGCCACCGGTTCGATCGTGTCGAAGCGTCCGTCGGCGCCCTGACGCACACCCGTCAAGAAACGGTTGA
>JAAYZJ010000531.1 GCA_012514915.1 Lentisphaerota bacterium
AACACGCGCGCCTCGACGATGTCCTCGGCCGTGAGCGTGTATTCACCCTTGAAGTGGCGTGTCTCGCGCACCCCGACGTTCTGTGCCGAGGCGACGAGGTAGCAGTTCTCGTAGCCGGGGACGTACTCGCGCAGGAAAAGGACGATCGCGTCCATCTGCCGGCGGCAGGTGCGCTCGGCCCGCGTCAAGTCCTCGGCCTTCGTGCCGTCGATCTCGATCACGTTGGTCATGTTCACGCAGACTTCGTTCGGGATGGACGTGCGGTAGAGCAGCACGTGCCCGGCCGGGAACGGCAGGTTGGCCTTGCCCAACGCCTGGATCTCGCCCTTGGGAAGCTGGATGAACGACTCGAAGCTGGGGGGAAAGACCGCCCGCTCGTAGTCGACCCCGCCGATGCGGAACATCAGCGTGACCGGCTGGCAGACATGGTCTTCCTCGCGGCCGAGCTGGAAGGCCGCGCCGGCGCGGGCGGCCACATCGCCGTCGCCCGTGCCGTCGATCACCACCTTGGCCAGAATCGCGCCGCGGCCCGACTTGCTCTCGCAGACGATCCCCCGGATTCGCGTCCCCTCCATGATGGCATCGCAGGCAAACGTGTAGAGACGCAGGCCGACATGCGCCTCGTCGAGCTTGCGCAGCAGCACCGACTTGAGCGCCTCGTGGCGGATACCGTGCCAGGTTGCGGTGTGGGTGTTCGGGGCCTGCCCGGGGGGATGCGCCTCCATGGCGTCGACGAGCTCCCGATAGAACGGCGAGCTCGCCGACCCGGTGAAATGCGACATCAATCCGCTGGTGGCCATCCCGCCGACGCAGTTGAACTGCTCGACCAGCAGGGTCTTGACGCCGCTGCGCCCCGCAGCCAGTGCGGCGCCGATGCCGGCGGGGCCGGCACCGACCACGAGCACGTCGGTCTCGTCGATCACGGGAATATCGCGGGCGGGTTCATGGATGGTTTTCAGGCTCATGCGATTCTTTTTCCTTCCGGGGACAACCCCCGCACGTTGGATCAGAGACTTGGCTGGATCACGAGGGCAGCGCGGGCGGCCGCCTAGACCAGCGCGCGCCAGAGTTCAATGTTCTCGAGCTTTTGACGAACCGCGTTCGTGAAAGTGGCCGCCGTCGCGCCGTCCACAATGCGGTGGTCGGCGGAGAGCGTCATCTTCATGATCGAACGGACCACGACCTTGCCGTCCACGACGACCGCCTGCTCGCGGGCGCTGGAGACGGCCAGGATCGCCGCTTCGCCGGGGTTGATGATCGCGCTGAAGTTCTCGACGTTCATCATCCCCATGTTCGACACGGTGAAGCTGCTGCCGGTCATCTCGTCGGGCGTGAGCTTGCCGTCGCGCGCCTTGAGCGCCAGGGCCTTGGCCTGGTCGCGCAGCTCGGCGAGCGTCAGGAGCTGCGCCGCCCGGACGACCGGGACGAGCAGACCGTTGTCGATGCTCACCGCGACGCCCAGATCGACGTCGCCGCGCCAGGCGACCTCGCGGCCGTTGGTCACGCTGTTGACGACGGGGAACTCGTCGAGCGACAGCACCACGGCCTCGAGGATGAAGTCGTTGACGCTGTAGTTGACGCCGCGGGCCTTGAGGTCGGCGCGCAGGCCCATCAGCCCCGTCATGTCGACCGCGACGGTGACATAGAAGTGGGGAATGGTCTGCTTGCTCTCGACGAGGCGCTTGGCGATCACCTGCCGCAGGCGCGACATCGCCACCGGCTTGCGGCGCACGGCGCGCTCGATGTCGGCCACCATCAGGCGGCCGCCGTCGCCCGTGCCGCGCACG
>JAAYZJ010000063.1 GCA_012514915.1 Lentisphaerota bacterium
CTGGGCGACCAGCCCCTGGCGCAGGTGCTGGCGGCGGGAGAGCGTCACGGCGCCTTTATCCGTCCCGACGGCTCCCTGTGGGCCTGGGGGGCGAACGATGCCGGCCAGCTCGGCGACGGGACGCGCCAGGCGCGGCCCCGGCCGGTCCGGATCGGCGCGCCCGGCCTCTGGGCGGCTGTGGCCGCCGGCGACCGCCACACCGCTGCCATCAGGCGCGATGGAACGTTGTGGAGCTGGGGCGACAACGATATGGGACAGACCGGACAGGGCGGCGGCATGGGCAGTCCGAAACCGATGCAGGTTGGCACGGGGCAGACCTGGTTCGCGGTGGCCTGTGGCGCGGGGCACACCCTGGCGCTGCAGCGGAATGGCTATCTGTGGGCCTGGGGCTGGAACCGCGCGGGACAGGTCGGATCCTTCGGCACGGAAAACGCGCCATTGCCCGTCCCCGTGTGCATCGGTTCGGACGCGCGGTCGGCGGTCCCGGACCGGGCATGGGACCGTGTGGCGGCAGGCCGGGAGCACTCGGTCGCCCTGCGCCGCGGCGGGGTCTGGGGCTGGGGATTGAACGAAACGGGGCAACTGGGCATCCTCATCCACGGCAAGACGCCCAACCGCTATTCACCGGCGCCGGTCGGTCTGCCGGGAACCTGGCGGCAAGTCGCGCCGGGCGGCGCCCACACCCTGGCGCTGCAGGAAGATGGCGCCCTGTGGGGCTGGGGCGACAACGCAAGCGGCCAACTCGGCACGGGGACCACCGAGGCTTCCCCCAAGCCGCTCCAGATTGGGCAGGCACGATGGAAGGCTGTGGCGGCCGGCGGCGCTCATTCGGTCGGCATCCGTCAGGACGGCACGCTGTGGGCCTGGGGACGCAATGCCGAGGGGCAGCTCGGCTACCTCACGATGGCGGACGAGCACGAGCCCCTGCGGATCGACGCGTCGACCGACTGGGTCGGCATCGCGGCCGGTCGCTCGCACACCATGGCCGTCAAGGCCGACGGGTCGATCTGGGCGTGGGGGCGCTGGAGCGTCAGCGAGCTGGAGTCGGGCGGCGGCGCCATCTCCTTCGGCGGACGCATCGACGAGTAGTCCGCCAGGCTGCTCGCCGTTCGCCGTCTGGCTGGCCGCTGCATTCGCGTGGCGACATCAATCCGACGTCGAACGGAATCCCCTTGTAGGTGATCGGCACCGGCGCCTGCCGAACGACCTTCAGCCCTCGCTCCGTCAGCTCGCGTGCCAACACGACCTCATAGACCGTCTCAAGCAGCTCCGGCCCAAGCTCGCGATGCACCGCATCGCCGCTTCGATCACCCGCATGCCGCTTTCGTTCTCTGTCATCCTCTGCGCCTCCGCGCCTCTGCGGGAGTCATCTCTCTTCTCTTCCAAGACTTCCCCGACGTGGGTGTGCTCGCCTTCAGGATACCAGATGGCGCTGATGTGGGCGTCGGCGAGGCGTTGTTCGAGTCTGGTCTTCTGGTCCGGATCGGCTGGACACGGGAGGATGGCATAGTGGTGCGGGAGGGAGTCGGGGCCGACATCCTGGCAATCTTGGCGAAGGTCTGGATGGTGCGGTCGTAGGCGAAGCTGCATCCGAGAAACTTATGCGGCGGCATGGGACTCCTTTCCTGCTGTTAGTTCCGCGACAAGGGTAGCGAGGAGCATCTCTCCTGCGGCGCGGGAGGCGGCGAGATGCGCTTCCAACTCGTCAACCAAGGCCATCAGTTGCTCCACTTGGGTCTTCATGTCCTTCGATCCCATATTTGGCCGAGAGGAAGGTTTGCAGGCTCATTGGGAGAGTGGCCGCGATCTGCTGCCACGTAATGACTGAGCATCGAAGCCGAAGCCGAGGGTCGACGATGGCGCTCACGACTGTTCCAAAAGCCTCCTGCAGATCAGGACGGCGCTGATCGCAGATCAAGGTGAAGCTGGCCTCGTGGTGGCGGGCCGCCAGCACGTTTCGGATCAGTTGGTAGTGCAGAAACTGGCCGTCCTTCTGCGGCAGGTGCGCGACATCGAACGTCTGGTCGAAAGCCGCATATCGCTCGACGTGCGCCCGGGGGCAAGCCGTAAAATTAGGTTCTGTGAGTTTGCACTCGGCCAGCACCGTGCGGGTGGAGGAATGAAGCCGCACGTCAACCTCGGTACTCCTGGGCTCCATCCCTCCGACTGCGAATGGCAGGTTGGCCTTGAAACCGAAATCTGGCTCGGGAAGAGGGTCGAAGCCGAATATCCGGGCAAGCGACTGGTTCGTGATGCTCGACGGATGACAAAAGATGTTCATCGCCAGTGCATCGGAACTGGTGCAAGAGTCCATCTCCCTTGCCGTGGAAGCATCACAATCTAGAAAACAGCGCCTTTTCCCACTGTGCGGCTTTTCCAACCGGCTTACCCAAGATGGCCGCAGGGTAATCCCAGCAAAGCTTTCATCGTGAAAATTGCCATGGCATGGCTTCCCGCCAGACTCGTAGGCGCGAAAGAGCACCGTGGGCACTTCGCCGCGACTGCGATATACGTGAGGCTCAAGCCCGCGGCTGGTCACGTAAGTTTCAGCGCGGTGCAAAATATCCTGCCGCAGGCAGGCGGCGTAGTTCGTGGCACTGGTTTTCATTGAGTTGAGGCCGTCAGCTCCGCGACGAGGGCGGCGAGGAGCTTTTCCCCGGCGGCGCGGGAGGCAACAAGCTGCGCTTCCAACTCGTCCACCAGTGCCATCAGTTGATTCACTTTCGCCACGATCCGGCGTTGTTCGGCGAGGGGGGGGAGGGGGACTGGGATCGAGAGCCATTTGCCCTTGTTCAGAATCGCGAGGGTGGTTCTGCTGGACTTCTTCCAAGCGGCTTCTTGAAAATACGGCGCACGGGCTGCGAGAAGGAGGTATTGAGAATCAACCCACTGAACAGGAGACAGAGAGTTGATCTGCTGGTTGAAAGCACATTCCCTATCGAGCAAGTTGCACTTCCCTATGGTGCCGATGCAGACCATTAGCAAACTACCTGCGGGGGCCAGACGACTTCCGCTTTCAGCGCCATACCGGGTCAGGCTTTCATTGGAGTAGTTGATGCCATCTGGAAGAATATCTGCTGGTTTGATGAACGGGATGTCTCCGTTGAATGCCTCATGATCGTTCTTTCTCGGCGTTGTTCCGGTCTGGGCTGCACCGAGGTCGGCAAGCGCCATCCACCGCCAATGAGCCGGAACGTCAAACGGTGGGTCGACTTCATTGAGGGGCTCTTTTGGAGAACGCAGTCCGAGGGAGTCTGCGATCGAGGCGCTGGCTTCGCGGAATTCCGCAATCGAAGGGATTCCA
>JAAYZJ010000064.1 GCA_012514915.1 Lentisphaerota bacterium
CCTCATCGGCGAGCGGCTCAATGCCAACGGATCGAAGGCCTTCCGCGACACGCTGCTGGCGGGCGACCTCGCGGGCGCCCTGCCGATCGCCCAGCGCCAGGAGGCCCAGGGCGCCATGGCGCTCGACCTCTGCGCGGCCTACGCGGGTCGCGACGAGGCGACCGACATGGCCGCCCTCGTGCGCCTACTGCGCACGGGCAGCAAGCTGCCGGTGATGGTCGACTCGACCCGGTTCGAAGTCATCGAGACCGCCCTGCGGCTCCATCCCGGCCGCTGCATCGTCAACTCGGTGAACCTCGAGGACGGCGGCGCCAATCTCGACCGCGTCTGCCGCCTGGCGCGGCGCTACGGCGCCGCCGTCGTCGCCCTGACGATCCACGAGGGCGGCATGGCTATGACCGCCGACGACAAGCTAGCCACTGCCCGGCGGATCCACGCGCGGGCCGTCGGGCACCACGGTCTGCGGCCCCAGGATCTCCTTTTCGACGCGCTGACCTTCACCATCGGCTCGGGCGAGGCCTCGCTGCGGGGCGCCGCCGCCGCCACCCTCGAGGCGATCCGGCGGCTCAAGGCCGAACTGCCCGGCGTCGGCACGGTGCTCGGGATCATCAACATCAGCTACGGCCTCGCGCCGGCCGCGCGCCGGATCCTCAATTCGGTCTTCCTGCACGAGGCCGTGGCCGCCGGGCTCGATGCCGCGATCGTCGATGTCGCCCGCATCCTGCCGCTGCATGCCATCGCCGAGGCGGCGCGCCGGGTGACGCTCGACCTGATCTACAACCGCGATCTTGGCGGCGGGGAGACGGCGCTCGCCGCCTTCATCCGCCACTTCGCCGCCGCGCCGGCGGACGCCGGCGGGCCTGGCGCCCGCCCGGCCGGCCCCGCCGCGCGCCCCGAGACCCGCGTGACCGAGGCGATCCTGCGCGGCGACCGGGAGAGCCTCGACGAGCCGCTGGCCGAACTGCTGCACGTCATGCCGGCCGGCGACATCGTGCGCGACATCCTCGTGCCGGCCATGCAGCAGGTGGGCCGCCTCTTCGCCAGCGGCGAGATGCTGCTGCCCTTCGTCCTGCAGTCGGCCGAGGCGATGAAGGCGGCGGTCGGGCACCTGGCCCCGGCGCTGGAGAGCGGCGCCCGGACGGCGGGCCCCTCCGTGCTCCTGGCCACGGTCGCCGGCGACGTGCACGACATCGGCAAGAACCTCGTCGACATCATCCTCTCCAACAACGGCTACACGGTCCACAACCTCGGCATCAAGGTGCCCGCCGCCACCCTCATCGAGAAGGCGCGCGAGCTGAAGCCCGCCGTGATCGGCCTCTCGGGCCTGCTGGTCAAGTCGGCGCTGCTGATGAAGGAGAACCTGGCCGAGTTCCGCGCGGCGGGCCTGACGCAGCCGGTCCTGCTGGGCGGCGCGGCGCTGACGCCCGGCTTCGTCGCCCGCGAGTGCGCCCCCTGCTACGGCGCGCCGGTGGTCTACTGCGCCGACGCCTTCGACGGCCTGCGCGCCCTGCGCGAATGCGAGGCCGGCACGCTGAAGGGCACGCCGCTGCCGCCGGTCGCCGATCAACCGCAGGCGTCGTCCGCCGCGGCGGCGCGCGGGGCCGACTCGCCCGTCCGCGACCATCCCGTGCCCGCGGCGCCTTTCCTGGGCGTGCGCCAGGTGATTGGCGTGCCGCTGGAGGACCTGCTCCCGTTTGTCAACGAGACCGCGCTCTTCGCCACGCGCTGGGGCTACCACCGCAAGGGGATCCCGCCGGAGCGCCACGCGGCACTGCTCCGCGACGAGGCGCAGCCGCGCTACCGCGCCCTGCTGCAGCGCTTGCGCGACGAGCACCTGCTCGAGGCGGCGGTCTCCTACGGCTACTTCCGCGCCCGGGCGGCGGGCGAGACCCTGCATCTGGAGGCGCCGGGGGGCGGGGTCGCCTTCACCTTCCCGCGCCAGCCATTCGCGCCGGGGATCTGCCTCGCCGACTATTTCAGGACGGCGGAGGAGGGCGGCGACCTCGCCGGCGCCTTCGTCGCGACCG
>JAAYZJ010000532.1 GCA_012514915.1 Lentisphaerota bacterium
CGTCCCAGAACGTCTTCCAGGCCGACTCGACGTCCTCTTCGACCGCGGCATCCAGCCGGCTTTCCAGAGCGTCCATCAACCGTTCAAGCATGATCGTCTCCCCGCCGCGCACCTGTCCGGCACCCCGGCGCCTGCCCGGCGCAGGCGGAGGCCTGCACATCCACCGCCCGCCGGACTGGCACGTTCTTCATTGTACGCCGTTTACCGCACGACCATCAAGCTGCCGGCCGGGGGCACATACTCCAGCGCGCCAAGATCGACACGCCGCTGCCAGACGCGGCGGCCGCCACCGAGGTCGGTCTCGCCGGCCATCGTCTCCCGGGTCAGACCGACATTGATGCACGGCGAGCCGGCCAGCAGGCGGAAGTCGCCCGCGGCGGGATCGACGAACCGCGGATCCGCCGCGAAGGTCGCCGTGCCGTCCGGATCGGGTGCCGTGCAGACGTGGGAGAAGGAAGCGGCGACCCCATCCCAATCGGCCTTGTCGGGAGCCTGCAGGTTGACGTTGCCCGTGATGATGCAATTTTCGATCACGGCCGCGGCCGAGGCGTACATGCCCCCCGCAGAGGCGGCGTTGGACGCCACATTGCCGACGATCGTGCAGTTGCGCACCGTCCCGCCCAGGGCGTTGAGCCCGCCGATGGTGGTCAACGTGGTCGTGGATCGGTTGTTGGCGATCAGGCAGTTCTCGAGCACCACGGGCGGATCCTCCGGGCCGACCCGGGCGGCAATGGCCACGCCCGCGGTGTCCGAGGACCCGGTCATGCGGTTGTCGGCGATCACGCAGCGCCGCACGTTCCCGGCATAGATCAGAAGTCCGGCGCCCGTGCCGCCGCCGGCGCCGAAAGTGTTGTTCGAGATCACCATGTCGACCAGCGTCCCGCCGGCGCGGTCCATGAGGACGCCGCCCGTCCCGTCGCGCAGGGTCATTCCCTGCAGCACGGCGCGGTCGTGCGCGACATACACAACGCGTCCGCCGGCCACACCGCCGGCCTGCACGACATGCACCGTGTCCGGACGGCCCGAAACGCTGCGCAGGGTCACGCCCTTCATCAGATTGATCCGGGTGCTGATGGGATAATGCCCGTCGCCGACCCAGACCAGCGATCCGTCCAGGGCCGCGTCGATCGCATCCTGGATGTTGGTGGCCGCCTTCTCCCAACTGTCGTAGGGATAGGCGGACGCGGCGTTGACCGGCAGGACGTAGAGGACGAGCGGGGCGACCATCAGCAGGTCGGCTTTCTCGATGGCCGCCGTCGTCGTGCCATCCGTCACCGTCAGCTTGACCGTGGTCCGTCCGCGGGGGAAGGCATGGGTCACCACCCGGCCGGTGGCATCGGGCACCCCGTCGGCGTCGAAATCCCACACATAGTCGAGTTCCGCCTCGGACGGAAAGCCGACCGCGACGGCGGTCAGCGTGATCGTCTGGCCCTCGAGGACGCTGAGGGCATCGGCCTGGATATCGCAACTGGCCCCCGCGACGACCACCTCGTGACAGCCGATGTCGACGGCCGCGCCGGAAACGCGCGGATTGCCGAAATAGTCCCCGGCGCCGACCAGCGACTCGTGCGCGCGGCCCGCGTCCACGCAGTCCGAGGCGGGCGAGATCCGGTAGTCGCCGGCGTCCGCGTCGAGAAAGAGAGGCAGAGTGGTGACGCAGTCGCTGCCGATCGCAACCGGCGTGCAGGTGTTCCGGTAGACCGCCTCCGTGCCGCCCGTGTACCAGTCGGGATCGCCCGCGCCCGGCACGCCGGAGATGGTGTTGCCGTAGATGATGCAGTTCTCGACCAGGCCGCCAATGCCGGTGTAGACGCCGCCGCCGTTGGTCGCCCGGTTGCCGACGATCGTGCAATTGCGGATGACGGCGCCGCCCGCCAGATAGACGCCGCCCTTGGTGTCCGCCGCCGTGGAGCGGTTGTCGCGGATCAGGCAGTTCTGCGCCCGGGCATCGCCATCCAGGTACAGGCCCACGCCCGCCTCGTTGCCCGAGCAGGCGTTGGCCTGCACGAGACAATGGGTGATCAGTCCGGAACGGGCGCGAACACCGACGCCATTGCCGACGGTGTAGGTGCCCCGTTGAATGATGCAGTTGCTGACGACACCACCATTGGCCCAGATGTTGATGACGTTCTGATAACCATTGTCGAAATTGATCCCGGCAATGCAGGCCTGCGCATGGGCAAGGAACATCAGCCGGATCGTCCCGACCCCGTTCAGGCGCGAGACGCGCGTGGCCGCGGGGCCGTCGGTGGAGCGGATCTCAATCCCCTTGCTGACTTCAAGCGACTGCGACAGCAGGTAGTCGCCCGGGCCGACCAGGATCCGGCTGCCGTCGCGGGCTGCATCGATGGCGGCCTGGATCGTCGCCGCCGCCGTCGCAGGGGTGGCGTAGGGAAAGCGCGAGCCGGCATGGCCCGCAGCCACGTGGAGCACCGGCGGCACGACGTAGAGCAGGTTGGTCCGCACCACTTGAGCCGTGTCCGTGCCGTCGTTCACCGTCAGGCCGACGGTATAGTAGCCGGGGGTGGCGAGCGCGAGGGGCAAGGTCGCGGACGTGCCCGCGGCCACGCCGTTCGTGGTCCAGGCGTAGGCGAGCGCGCCTTCGGGAGCGGCGCCGGCGACGGCTGCAACCAGTGTCACGTCGAGCGTGCCGACCGCCTCCATCACCGGCGCGTCGATGCCGCACGTCAGTCCCTCGCCGGCGGCGAACTCATAGGCGCCGATGTCGACACGCGCGCCGATCACCCGTTCGAGACCGTCGGCACCGCGCGCCCCGGCGACCGCCGCCCCCGGCCGCCCGGCATCAATGCAGGGCGAGCCGAGCGCCAGGCGGAAATCGCCGTTGGCCGCGTCGCGGAAGTTCGGCGCCGTGTTCGTGATTAGGCAGTTGCGGAAGACGCCGCTGTTGTCGGCCAGCAGGGGTGGCAGGTGGCAGTTCACGAAGAACGCGTTCGCGCCGGAAAAGATTTCACTATGCGACGCCTGCACGGTGTTGCCGCGCACGATGCAGTTCTCGACGACACCCCCGCTGGCGTAAAGGCCGCCCCGGCCGGAAAGGTTGTTGACGATCGTGCTGTTCCGCAGCGTGCCGCCGGTGATGTAGACGCCGCCGCCATCGCCGTCGCCCGCCATGCGGTTGTGGGCGATCAGACAGTTCTCGGCCAATCCCCCGGACATGTACAACCCCGTCCCCTTGCCGGCGAGCCTGTTGACGTTGTTGGTGAGGATGCACTGGCTGAGGCGGCCGGCCGCCATGTTGACGCCCAGACCCGAGCCCGTCGTGAAATAGCCACCCGACATGATGCACTTGCGGTAGGTGCCGCCGGCCGCAGCGGTTCCAAATCACCCCATTCTTCGAGA
>JAAYZJ010000065.1 GCA_012514915.1 Lentisphaerota bacterium
ACGGGTTCACCGTCAACGACGAAACCCGCGCCTGGGCCGCCATCGATCCCGATGGCGGAGCGGCCACGCGCGACCTCTGCCCGATCGCCATCCTGCAGCATGCCGACCATCCGATCGCGGGGCGCTATTTTGAACGGGCACGCGTGGCGGCACAGTCGCCGGGCATCGACGGGCTGTGCGTCGACTACGAGTGCGGCGCGGTCTGGTGCTGGTGCGACCGCTGCATCGCTCGCTTTGCCGAGGAGACCGGCGAAGTGGTCAAGGACCGGAGCGAACTGGCGGGCGAAGGTCGTCTGGCCCACGCCTTCCGCGAGGCGGGACGCCGCCGCAACCGCGACCTGCTCACGCATCTACGCGCGGTCATGCGCGAGGTCAATCCCGATCTGCGCTACTTCTCGCTGGCCTCGGCCTCGGACATGCCGGCCTACTGGTGGGACGGCCGCTCGAGTGGGCGATTCTCGATCCGCGAGATGGTCAAGTTCGCCGACGAGATCGCCTGCAGCGGCTATTTCTACGAGATTCCAGGCGGGCTCAAGTCGGTGCGCCCCTTGATCGACTTCACGCGGCGGGCCGCACTGGCGTCGGGGCGGGAGGTGCGTGCCGGCATCCTGTCGCCGATCGGCACGACCGTCAACGAGAATCCACGCTACCGCGGGGTCTTCATGAAACCCGATCTCACGCGCCTCGAAATCCTGCTCACGGCGGCCTCCGGCGGCGGCCAGCTTTCGTTCTTCCGCGGCGACTGCTTCGACGGCGCCCACTACGTGGCCATCCGGCAGGCGGTCGACGAGCTGCTGGCGATCCAGCCCTTCCTGACGAGCGGACTCGACCGTAGTTCGGATCTGGATGTCCGCGTCGCCGCGGTGCCCGACTACCCGCTGACGCTCTCGGTGTCGCACAACCTGATGGCGCGCACCGCCTGGCATCCCGATCCGTGGTACCTGTTCGATGCCGTCCAGCTTCTCAACGATGTGCTGGCCCGCGAGCGCCTGCTAATGCTCTTCAACTATGCCGAGGCCCCGCTGAAACTCTCCGTCAAGATCGGCGGCCTCTTCGATCCCGCTTTCCGTCTGACCGAGTTCAAAACCGGTCGGGAGTTGGCGCGGCACACCCGTCTGGAACTCGAGTCGGGCGCCTTCGAGGCGACGGTGCCGGCGCGTGACGTGCTGCTGGTCCGGATCGAGCCGGAAACCCGCGAGGACTGATCGCATGTCGACGCAACACGCCCGGCAGGCTCTCAAGCTACTGGCGATCGGCGCGCACCCCGATGACTGCGAGGTCCGTGTCGGCGGGTTGGCGGCCATGTTCCGGGCGCGGGGCTGGAGCGTCACCTTCGCGTCGTTGACCAACGGGGATGCCGGACATCACCGCCTGAGTCGCGGCGAGCTGGCTGCCCGACGCCACGCCGAAACCCGTGCCGTCGGCGAGCAGTTTGGCATCGATTACGTCGTCATGGACAACCATGACGGCGAATTGGAGGCGACCCTGGAGAACCGGCGCCGCGTCATCCGCCTGATCCGCTCCTGCCGTCCCGATCTGGTCCTGACCCATCGTCCGAATGACTACCACCCCGACCATCGCTACACTTCGCAGCTCGTGCAGGATGCCGCCTTCATGGTCACGGTGCCCCGCATCTGCGAGGAGACGCCCGCCCTGCCGCGCAACCCGGTCTTCGCCTATTTTTCCGACGCCTTCACGAAACCCGCGCCCTTCGCCCCGACCGTGGCGGTCGACATCACCCGATTCATGGACGCCAAACAGGCGATGCTCCATTGCCACGCGTCCCAATTCTACGAGTGGCTTCCGTACCTGGCCGGCAATCTGGCGGACGTTCCCGTGGACGAAACGGAGCGGCGGCAATTTCTGTTCAAGCAATGGAGTCATCTCAGCGATCCCGCACCGTGGCGCGACCTGCTGATCCGCCTCTACGGCGCGGATCGCGGCCGGGCGGTTCGCTTTGCGGAGGCCCTTGAAGTGAGCGAATATGGCGCGCCTCTCGAGGACGCCATGATCGGCCTGCTGATCGGAGGATGAACGCATGAACGCCAAGCCGATGAGCACCTTGCCGACGGTGCATGTGAGCGCACCTGTTCCTCCATCGGGGACATGGGCGCGCTTCTCGCT
>JAAYZJ010000066.1 GCA_012514915.1 Lentisphaerota bacterium
ATGCGGTCGTCGTCCCTTCCGCCTGTCTGACGACGCGCTGTAACCGGTGTCATCTTCATAATCCATGCCTGGCTTGCATCCAGGTTTGACGCCACGTGCCCATCAAAAAGGGATGCCGGCCAGGCCGGCATCCCTTTTGCGCGGGAAGCTCACACGCCACCATCCGCCCGTATGGCTGGGTGACGCCTTTTTGGTTTCCCGCGCGGGGCCTCTCAGGCGTCGGTTGTGGCCGCCGCGGCCGCCATGTCGCGGTCGCGCATGGCCTCGCGACGGCTCAGCTTGATGCGGCCGCGGTCATCGACGGCGATGACCTTGACCCACATCTTGTCGCCGATCTTGCAGACGTCCTCGACGGCGCGGATGCGGGCGTCGGCGAGTTCGCTGATGTGGCAGAGGCCATCCATGCCGGGGAGAATCTCGACGAAGGCGCCGAATTCCTTGATGCCCGTGACGGTTCCCTCGTAGATGCGTCCTTCCTCGGCCTCGGAGGAGATCGCCTCGACCTCGTGGACCGCCAGCGCCATCGACTCGCCGTTGCTGGCGTAGATCGAGACGGTGCCGTCCTCGGCGATGTCGATCTGGGCGCCCGAGAGCTCGGTGATGCGGCGGATGTTCTTGCCGCCGGGACCGATCAGGCCGCCGATCTTGTCGACGGGGATCACGACGGTCGTGATGCGCGGCGCGTGCGGCGAGAGCTCCTGGCGCGGCTCGGCGATCACCCCCTGCATGAAGTCGAGAATGGCCAGCCGGGCGACGCGCGTCTGGCGCAGCGCCTCCTCGACGATGTCCCACGTCAGGCCGCGCACCTTGAGGTCCACCTGGAAGCCGGTGATCCCCTTGCGGGTGCCGCAGACCTTGAAGTCCATGTCGCCGCAGTGATCCTCGGCCCCGAGGATGTCGGTCACGACGATCTTCTTCGACTCGTCGGCGCTGGTGAAGAGGCCGGCCGAAATGCCGGCGACCGGCGCCTTGATCGGGACACCGGCATCCATCAGGGCCAGGGTGCCGACGCAGACGCTGGCCATCGACGAGGAGCCGTTCGACCCCATGATGTCGGAGACGACGCGGATCGTGTAGGGATAGTCGACCGGAATCACCGGCCGCAGCGAGCGCTCGGCCAGGGCGCCGTGGCCGATCTCGCGGCGGCCAGGGCCCATGATGCGCCGGACTTCCCCGACGGAATAGGGGGGGAAGTTGTAGTGCAGCATGAAGGGTTTCTCCTTCTCGCCGCCGGCGATCGCGTCGAGTTCCTGCGCGTCCTTCTTCGTGCCGAGCGTCACAGTCCCGAGGGACTGGGTTTCACCGCGGGCGAAGAGGGCCGACCCGTGCGTGCGGGGCAGGAGGCCGACCTGCGCGGCCAGCGGACGGAGCGCCTCGGCGGGCCGGCCGTCGATGCGCCGGCCATGGTCGAGGACGTTGCTGCGCACCGTGTCGATCTCGAAGGCGTCGAAGAGGCGCGCGAAGTCGTTGTCGGTGACCTCGGGGAACTGCGCGATCATCTTCGCCTGGAGGTCGGCCTTGATCGCGGCGACCTTCTCCTGGCGTTCGAGCTTGCCGGCGATGCACAGGGCGTCGCGCAGGGCGGCGCCGTTCGCGCGCAGGAAGGCCATCTTCTCGGTGTTCGGCGGGGTTTCGACGATGACCTTGTCGGGCTTGCCGAGCTTGCGGCGCAGCTCGATCTGCATGTCGACGAGCTTGACGACCTCCTACTGGGCGGCCTTCATGGCGGCCAGGAAGTCCTCGTCGGCGATCTCATCGGCGCCGCCCTCCATCATCAGGAAGCGGTCGCGCGTGCCGGCGTACATCAGGTCGAGGTCGCTCTTCAGGCGCTGCTCATGGGTCGGGTTGATGACCCAGGCCCCGTCGATCCGGCCGATGCGGACGGCGGCAATCGGCCCGTAGAACGGGACCTCGGAGAGGTGCAGCGACGCGCTGGCGGCGATCACGCTCAGGACGTCGGGATCATTCACGCCGTCGGACGAGAGCAGCATGTTCATGATCTGCACCTCGTTGTGGTAGCCCTCGGGGAAGAGGGGACGGATCGGACGGTCGGTCAGGCGGGCGATCAGGGTCTCGCGGTCGCTCGGACGCTGTTCGCGCTTGAAATAGCCCCCGGGGAAGCGGCCGGCCGCGTAGTACTTCTCGCGGTAGTCGACCTGGAGGGGGAAGTAGTCGATCCCCTCGCGCGGGGAATCGGTGTTGCAAACGGCCGAAAACAGGATCGTGTCGGCCAGGCGGACGGTGACGGACCCGGCGGCCTGCAGGGCGAGCAGCCCCGTCTCGATGGTGATCGTCTGCCCGCCGACGTCGGCGGAAACGGATGTTACTGGATTCATGGGTCCTTTCAGGGACAGAGCATGCTGGGGTGGCAAGACAACAGGGGGCGGCGCAAGGCCGTCCATCCCGCCGATTCCCTCCGCCCGTTCAGCCACCCCATGCGGGAAGGCCGGGGCCAGCCGTGGCCGGGCGGGAAGAATGGGCGCGAGCGGTCATCGCCTAGCGGCGGATGCCGAGTTCCTTGATCAGGCTCTGATAGCGCGCTTCGTTCTTGCGCTTCAGATAATCGAGGAGACGACGGCGGGCGCTGACCATCCGAATCAGGCCGTAGCGCGAGCCCACGTCCTTCTGATGGGACTTGAGGTGCTCGGTCAACGCCTCGATCTTCTTGGTCAGCAGGGCGATCTGCACCTCGCTCGATCCCGTGTCACCCTCGTGACGCTGGAAAGCCTGGCGGATCGCGTTCTTGTCGATTTGGCTCATGTTCGCTCGGAGTCCTTGCCCAGCACGACGGTGTCGTTGTGCGTTTGTGTTGTTATTCCGGCGTGCAATATGACGCTCCCCGGGGGGAAAGTCAAGCGCGTTCGAGCTCGCACGGTGGCTGGGGCCAACACCGAGAGTCCAAAGCCGCAACGGGGAGACCAGCTCCAGGCACGCCGCAGGTGAGGGGTGAATCATACTGGAAAGAGGCACGGACTTGAAGAATAAAATGATCCCCTGTCAGCGCTTGCGGCGGACGGGCGTTCGCGGTACGATGGCGCCTACGTATGGGAGACATTCGACCAGCGCGAGACGGGAGACGGCACCATGCTCGTGAAACACGACCGTGTGGTTGAAACAAGCGTGCTGCTGGATGCCGCCGCGCTGGGCGCGGCGTGGCGGCGGCCCGTCGGGGAGCACGGCGGCCGGCGGGCGACCCGGATCGATCTGGCGGAGCCGTTCGTCGGCGAGGTCGTGCCACCCCTTGTCGACCTGCGGGCCTTCGACCAGATCGTAATGGTCTTCCGCACGGCGGGCGGGACGGTTCGCCCGACGCTGGGCATCGAACTGACGACGCAGACCGAGGGGCTCTCCGCTCCCGATTCGTTCAGCACGGGGCATGCGCCGGAACTCACCGCCGAGGACGACTGGGCACGCTATCCGTTTCCCTGGGAGAACTTCCTGATCTTCGGGCAGGGCGAACGGGTCTATCCCGTGCGCCGGATGGCTCTGACGATCAGCGCCGCGACGCCGGGGATCACCCTGTGGCTGGCGGAACTGCGCGTCGAGCGACGCGCGCGCGCCGCCGGGCCGCGGCTCACCGACGCCGGTCTGGCGGCGGAACTGGATGGCTTCGACGGGCCCGGCCTGCTGGCGCACCTCCGCGCGCGCAAGCAGCCGCGCCACGCGTTCGGTGCCACGCCGGCGGCGGCGACCGACGGCGCGACGCTGGCGCAGGCCGACGCGATCTGCCGCCACCACATCAACGGCTACGAGGTCGGCGATCCGGTCAATTGGCGCCTCAATCCCAACGGCTATCTCGAATGGATGCACGCCTTCAACCGGCAGGGCTGGATGAATACGCTGGTGGCGGCCTACCGCGGCACGGGCGACGCCCGCTACGTGCGCAAGCTCGATGAACTGTGGCTGAGCTGGCTGCGCGACAACCCCGAGCCCGAGGGACACAACGGCGGCGGCGATCCCGCCTGGGAGACCCTCTCGGTGGCGGTCCGTGGATGCCGCACCTGGCTCGACGCCTTCTTCGCCCTGCTCGACGATCCGCACTTCCGCGACTCCACGCGGATCGAAATCCTCAAGAGCTTGCACGGCCACGCCGAGCATCTGCTGCGCTACACCGGCCATGCCAACAACTGGCTGATTGTCGAGAGCCGCCTCCTGTTTGGGCTCGGCGTCGTCTTCCCGGAGTTCAAGCGGGCGGCCGCCTGGCGGGCCACGGGACTTGCGCGCCTGGCGCACGAGCTGAAGCGGCAAATCTGGCCCGATGGCGCCGACTGGGAGCTGGCACCGGGCTACCACATGATGGCCTGCGGCGGCTTCCTCATCCCGCTGGAGCTGGCCCGTCTCAACGCGATCCCGTTGCCCGAAGGGTTTGCCCAGCGTCTGATCGCGACGTTCGACTACGTGGCGGGGCTGACGCGGCCAGACGGCACGCTCCCCTCGGTAAACGACTCGGGCGGGTGGCGCTCGCGGTCGGGACGGGACTACCTCGCGCTGGGCGCCGAGCTGTTCGGCCGGCCGGAACTGACCGCGAGCCCGGAGGGGCCCTTCGCCGGCCGCAGCCGCGCCTTTCCCGATGCCGGCATGCATGTCCTGGCGTCGGGAACCGGCAGCGAAGCCCTCTGGGCGCTCTTCGATGGCGGCCCTCCCGGCGCGAGCCATTGCCACGAGGACGCCCTGAACGTCGAGTTTTTCGCCTACGGGCTCCCCTGCATCGTCGACCCCGGGATCACGGGCTACCTGCGCGACGACTGGACCAGCTATTATCGCCGGACCCAGGCGCACAACACCGTCCTCGTGAACGGCGCCGGGCAGACGTGGGCGCGGCAGCCGCACGACGCGCGGACGGTCAGCGCCCGGGATCGCGTGCAGACCTCCGCCGGCGAGACGTGCGAAGGGCTGCGGGCGTCCTATGACCAGGGCTACGAGGGGCAGCCGGACGGCCTCGTCCACACCCGGGCGCTGCTCTTTGTCCGCGGCCGCTACTGGGTGGTGTTCGACGAGGTGCGCGGGGAGGGCGCGCGCGACATGGAGGCCCGCTTCCAGTTCGTGCCGCTACGCCTGGTGCTCGACCGGCGCCGCCGGGTGTTCCGGACCCTGCGGCAGAATCTGCCCAACCTGGAGCTATGGCCGCTGGCGCCGGCCGGTCGTCCGAAGCTCGCGGTGGCCACGGGCGAGACCGCACCCGTGGGGGGCTGGGTGAGCGAAGGCGAGGACAAGCCCGCCCCGCAGGCGCGGATCAAACTGACGGGCGACGGTGCCCGCGCGCCGCTGCGGCTGGTGACCGTGGTCCTGCCGTTCGCCCAGGGGGTGAGCTCGGGGGTCCGGGTGCGGCTGCGCCGCACGCCGGCCGCCGCCGACCGCGTCACGCTGGAGGTGCGCACCGCCGCGGGCGCGACCGAGACGATCACGTACGGCTGGCGTGATGGGCTCTTCTCCTGAGAGGAGGGTACCGTGGCCTTCTTCGCCCGGAAACCGGGTGTGCGTTTCTACCTGCGCGACTTCCCATCCCCGCGTGCGCAAGTCCGCGTGGGCGCGACAGTGTCCGATCAAGAAGGGGCTGGGGTGCACGCTGCGGCTAGCGGGTGGTCTGCGCCTCGACCAGCCGCTTGCCGCAATACTTCTCGCGAAGCTTGGGCTTCTCGATCTTGCCGGTCGCGTTGCGGGGCACCGGCGCGAAAATCACGCGCCGCGGACGCTTGTAGCGGGGCAATTCGGCGCAGAAGGCGGCGATCGCCGCCTCCGTGCAGGTGGCCCCCTCCTTGAGCTCGATGATCGCGGCGGCGATCTCGCCGAGGCGGTCGTCGGGGAGGCCGATGACGGCGACATCCTTGATCCGGTCGTGCGACCGGAGGAAATCCTCGATCTGGACGGGATAGATGTTCTCGCCGCCCGAGATGATCACGTCCTTCTTGCGGTCGACGAGGTAGATGAAGCCGTCGTCGGCCTCCCGCGCCATGTCGCCGGTATAGAGCCAGCCGTCGCGCAGCACGGCGGCGGTGGCTTCCGGGTTGTGGAGATACCCCTTCATCACGCCGGGGCCGCGGACGATCAGCTCGCCGACCTCGCCCCGCGGCACCGCGCGCCCCTGCTCGTCGACGATCGACGTCTGCCAGAGGTGGCCGGCCTTGCCGATCGCGCCGACCTTGTCGATGTTCTCGACGCCAAGGTGGACGCAGCCGGGGCCGCTCGATTCGCTCAGCCCGTAGTTGGTGTCGTACTGGTGGCGGGGGAAGACCTGCTTCCAGCGGCGGATCAGACTGGGGGGGACCGGCTGCGCGCCGATGTGCATCAGCCGCCAGGAGTCCAGCCGGTAATCGCCCAGCCGGCATTCGCCGCGCTCGATGGCGTCGAGGATGTCCTGCGCCCACGGGACGAGCAGCCAGACGATCGTCGCCCGCTCCTCCGAGACCGCCTGCAGGATCCATGCGGGCTTCACCCCGCGGAGCAGCACGGCGCGGCTCCCCGCGAGGAGGCTGCCGAACCAGTGCATCTTGG
>JAAYZJ010000533.1 GCA_012514915.1 Lentisphaerota bacterium
CCCCCTGCCGCCAGGATATCGGGTTTTTCAAGCGGCAGACGCAAATCGTCCTGCGCAACTGTGGCTGGGTCGACCCCGGCCGGATCGGCGACACGATCGCGCGCGATGGCTATGCCGCCCTGGCCAGGGCGCTGACGGACCTCTCGCCGGAAGCCGTCATCGAGGAGATGAAGATCTCGGGACTGCGCGGCCGCGGCGGCGCCGGCTTTCCGACGTGGATGAAGTGGAACCTGACGGCGCAGGCCCCGTCGCCCGACGGCGTCAAGTACGTGCTGTGCAACGCCGACGAGGGGGACCCCGGCGCCTACATGGACCGCAGCGTGCTGGAGGGCGACCCGCACAGCATCATCGAGGGCATGGCGATCGCCGCGTACGCCATCGGCGCGTCGCAGGGGTACGTGTACGTGCGGGCCGAGTATCCGCTGGCGGTCGAGCGCCTGACGACCGCCCTGAAGCAGGCGCGGGCCTGCGGCCTGCTCGGCAAGCGCATCCTGGGGACGGCCTTCTCCTTCGACCTGGAAATCCGCATGGGCTCGGGGGCCTTTGTCTGCGGCGAGGAGACGGCGCTGATCGCCTCGATCGAAGGCCGGCGCGGAGAACCGCGCCCGCGTCCCCCGTTCCCCGCCCAGAAAGGGCTGTGGGACCGGCCCACCGTCCTGAACAACGTCGAAACCTACGCCAACGTGCCGGCGATCCTGCTGCGGGGCGGCGCCTGGTATGCCTCGCTGGGGACGGCCCGGAGCAAGGGAACCAAGGTGTTCGCGCTGGCGGGCGCCGTGCGCAACACGGGCCTCGTCGAAGTGCCCATCGGCACGCCCCTGGGCGAGGTCATCTACGATATCGGCGGCGGCATCCGCAACAACCGGGCCTTCAAGGCGGCCCAGATCGGCGGTCCCTCGGGCGGCTGTATTCCGCGCGGCCACCTGAACGTGCCGCTCGACTACGAACCGCTCGCCGAACTCGGCGCGATCATGGGGTCGGGCGGGTTGATCGTGATGGACGAGAACACCTGCATGGTGGACGTGGCCCGCTTCTTCATCGAATTCGTCCAGGAGGAATCGTGCGGCAAATGCGCGCCCTGTCGGATCGGCACCCGCCGCATGCTCGAGATCCTCAAACGGATCTGCGCCGGGCAGGGCGAGCCGGGCGACATCGACCGCCTCGTCGAGCTGGGCACCTTCATCAAGACGGCCTCGCTTTGCGGACTCGGGCAGACGGCGCCCAACCCGGTGCTGTCGACCATCCGCCATTTCCGCCAGGAATACGAGGAGCACATCGTCGACCGCCACTGCCGCGCCGGGGTGTGCGCCGGGCTCGTCCGCGCCCCCTGCCTGAGCGCCTGCCCGGCCGGGGTCAACGTGCCCGGATTCGTCTCGCTGGTGGGCGACAAGCGCATCGCCGAGGCGCTGCGGCTCCACCGCGAGCGCAATCCGTTCGCGTCGGTCTGCGCCCGCGTCTGCTTCCATACGTGCGAGGACAAGTGCCGGCGCGCCACGCTCGACGAGCCGGTCGCCATCCGCGGCATCAAGCGGTTCATGGTCGACCAGGAGGTCACGATCCAGATCCCCGAGGTCCGCGAGAGCGCGGACAACGCCCGGCGCCGCGTGGCGATCGTCGGCGCGGGCCCGGCCGGCCTCGCCTGCGCCTATTTTCTTGCCCGCCTGGGCTACAAGCCGGGCGTGTTCGAGTCGGCGCCGCGCCCCGGCGGCATGCTCGTGCAGGCGATTCCCGCCTACCGGCTGCCGCGCGAGGAGCTGGCCCGCGAAGTCCGCATGATCGAGCACCTGGGCGTGACGATCGAAACCGGGCGCGCGCTGGGCCGCGACTTCACGCTGGCCGATCTGCGGAACCAGGGGTGCGAGGCGGTCTTTCTGGCGGTCGGCGCGGCCCTCGGGGTTCCGCTCGAACTCCCCGGCGCCGAGGCGGCGGGCGTGACCGAGGCCCTGGAGTTTCTGCGGCGGTACAACATCCGCGGCTCGGTGCCGGTCGGCAAGCGGGTGGCCGTCATCGGCGGCGGCAACGCCGCCATCGACGCCGCGCGCACCGCCATCCGGCTCGGGGCCGTCGGCGTGACCGTCCTCTACCGCCGGACGCGCGAGGAGATGCCGGCCTACGCCGAGGAGATCGACGAGGCCCTGCAGGAGGGGGTGGCCCTACGCACCCTCGTCCATCCGGTGGCCTTCGAGGTCGAGGACGGCGCCGTGACGGGCGTCCGCTGCCATCCCATGAAACTGGGCGAATTCGACCGTTCGGGGCGGCGGCGCCCCGAGGACGCCGCCGAGGCGGAGGCCGAGGTCGTTCCCGCCGACCAGGTGATCATCGCCATCGGGCAGGCGGTCGACGCCCGGTGCCTGGACGGCGGGGTCGACGTGCCGCGGACGGAACGCGGCTGGGTCCGGGCCGATCCGCGCACGGGGGCGACGGAGATCCCGTGGCTGTTCGCCGGCGGCGACGCGGTCTCGGGCCCGTCGTCGGTGGTCGAGGCGATCGCGGCGGGCGAGCGCGCCGCCGTGGCGATCGATGCGCAACTGACGGGCGCGGAACATCCGTTCTGGCGGCACTACCAGGACGCGGGAGCCCGCTTCGATCCCAACGCCGATCCGGTCGCTTTCGCGCGCGAGCGGCTGCCGACCATCGCGCTGGAGAAGCGGCGGCAGAACTTCGTGGAGGTCGAGCAGCCCTGGAACGAGGGCACGGCCGTCCGGCAGGCCCTGCGCTGCCTGCGCTGCGACTACGGCAAGCAACCCTGCGTGCAGGAGCACGCGTCAACCGGCGAGGCCCGCCCATGCTGAACATCACGATCAACACCCGGGCTTTCCAGGTCGCGGAAGGTGCCACCATCCTCCAGGCCGCCCGCCAGGCGGGCGTGTCGATCCCGACACTCTGCAATCTCGAGCACCGCGAGGCGATCGGCGCCTGCCGGGTCTGTCTGGTGGAGGTCGAGGGCGCCCGCACGCTGATGGCCGCCTGCGCGACCCCCTGCACCGACGGCATGGTTGTCCGAACCCACAGCGTCCGCGCGCGCGCCGCCCGGCGCCAGGTCGTCGAGCTCCTCCTCTCGGAGCACGACGGCTACTGCCCGACGTGCGACCGCGGCTCCGATTGCGAACTGCGGGCGCTGGCCGAGGAGATGGGGATCGCCTCCCTCCCCTTCGAGGGGCGCAAGGCCCGGGCGCACCTCGACGCGTCGACTCCCGCGCTGGTGCGCGACAACGGCAAGTGCATCAAGTGCCGCCGCTGCGTCTCGGTCTGCGGCGAGGTGCAGGGGATCGGTGCGCTCTTCCCCCAGGGACGCGGGTTTCAGACGGTGATCGGGCCGGCCTTCACGCGCGACCTCGACAGCGTCGCCTGCGTCCAGTGCGGCCAGTGCGCGGCCATCTGCCCCGTCGGCGCGATCACCGAGAAGAGCAGCATTCCGGACATCTGGAAGGCGATCGAGGATCCGGCCCGGCATGTCGTCGTGCAGACCGCGCCGGCGATCCGCGCTGCGCTGGGCGAATGCTTCGGCTACGCGCCCGGCACGCGGGTCACCGGCCAGATGACGGCCGCGCTGCGCCGCCTGGGGTTCGACGCCGTGTTCGACACCAACTTCGCCGCCGACCTCACGATCATGGAGGAGGGGACGGAGCTGCTGACCCGGCTGAAGCGGGCGCTGGTCGACAAGGAACCCGTCGCGCTGCCGATGTTCACGAGCTGCTCGCCGGGGTGGATCAACTTCGCGGAGTTCTACTTCCCGAAATTCCTCCCCAACATCTCGACCTGCAAGTCGCCGCAGCAGATGTTCGGCGCCATTGCCAAGAGCTACTACGCCCGGAAGATCGGCAAGCGGCCCGAAGAGATCACCGTCGTCTCGGTCATGCCCTGCACGGCCAAGAAGTTCGAGGCGCAACGCCCCGAAATGACCTCCAGCGGCACCTGCGACGTCGACTACGTCCTGACCACGCGCGAACTGGCCCGCATGATCAAGGAGGCGGGGATCGACTTCCGCGCGCTGCCCGACGAGGCCATGGACGCCCCGCTGGGACTCTCCTCGGGGGCGGCCGATATCTTCGCCAACACGGGCGGCGTGATGGAGGCGGCCCTGCGCACCGCCTTCGAGATCGTCACGGGACGCGAACTGCCGGCGGCCAATCTCCATGTGGCGTCGATCGTCGGCCTCGAAGGCCTCAAGGAGGCCGCCCTGACGATCCACGGGGCCAAGCCGGAGTGGGCGTTTCTCGAGGGCGTCGAGCTGAAGGTCGCCGTCTCGCACGGGCTCGGCAACGCGCGGCGGCTGCTCGAACACATCTCGGCCCACGGCTCGCCCTATCATTTCGTCGAGGTGATGACGTGCCCCGGCGGCTGCATCGGCGGCGGCGGCCAACCGCGGTTCACCGACGATGCCGTGCGGCTGAAGCGCATTGCCGCCATCTACAGCGAGGACGAGAGCAAGCGGATGCGCAAATCGCACGAGAACCCCGACATCCAGAAGCTCTACCGCGAGTTTCTCGAACAACCGCTGGGCGAGAGGTCGCACCATCTGCTCCACACGCACTACGCGGGCAAGCAACCGGCGGTGCCGGACCAGGAAACGCCATGAGGATCATCGGTAGGTGGGCGGCG
>JAAYZJ010000534.1 GCA_012514915.1 Lentisphaerota bacterium
CAGGGAGCTGGCTGCCCGGCCGCGGGATGGGATGTCGAATGGCGAGAAACTGATCGCCGGTGTCAACCTCCCGGCTGTCCGCCCTGAATGGCTGGAGGGCTAGGCGATGAACGAATCACGGAAAGGAGATCAGCCGGGGGAGGCGTGCTATACCTTTTACACCGGCGCGACCCGGCGCGCTGCCGCGGCACGGGTTCCGTCCGGCGAGCGGACCCTGGGCCGCGATGGCTTTGTCCTCCGTTCCTTGCCCGGCGGCCTGATCATCCGGGGACGCAACGACCTCGGCACCGTCTTCGGGGTCTACGAACTGCTTGAACGGGCCTTCGACGTCCGCTGGTTCATGCCCGGGGAGGCCGGCGAGCATGTTCCGCGGCGCTCGCGCGTGCGCATCGGGCAGCATCGGCTGGTGTTCAAGCCGGCCTTCCGCGTCCGGTGGGTCGGCAAGGGCGAGTGGTCGCTGCGGCAGCGGATGAACGCCTACGTCACCGCCGACGGCCGCTCCGTCGGCATCCCCTGGAAGTGGCACTTCCACACGTTCCGCATCCTGATGCCGCCGGAGCGGTACTTCGCCGACCATCCCGACTACTACGCCCTGGTCAACGGCAAGCGGGAGCTGACCGCGAGTCAGACGCACGGCAACCAGTTGTGCACCTCGCATCCCGGCGTGATCCGCGAGCTATCGAGAAATCTGATCGCCGCCCTCGACGCCGAGCCGGAGACCGAGATCGTCACGCTGTCGCCCAACGACGGCGGCGGCTTCTGCGAATGCGCCCGGTGCCGCGCCCTCGACGAGCCGGGGCGCGACTGGTTCGCCCGCTACTCGCGCCGCCTGGCCATCTTCAACAACGAGGTGGCCACCCGCGTCGCCCGCAGACACCCGAACGTCCTGATCAAGGTCGGCGCCTACGCCATGTACGCCCGCCCGCCGGCCGATCCCGCCTGGCGTCCGGCCCCCAATCTGTTCTTCCAGCTCTGCCACCTCTACTTCTGCCACAACCACGCGCTGGCCGGCGACGGGTGCCGGGCCGGCGTGACCTACGATCCCGATCGCGCGCGATTCCTGCCGAACCAGACCTTCCGGGAGCTTGTGAGGCAGTGGCGCAAACGCTCGCCGCACCTGTTCATCTACGAGTACTACGCGATCGGCGGCATGGCGCGCGCCGGGCTCCCCTGGCCGCTACTCCACACCCTGCTGGCCGACATCCCCTGGTACCGCGACGAGGGGGTGGAGGGCTTCTACACGCAACTGGACGACACCCTCTGGCACCGGCTGGGGCTCAACTACTATCTCGCGGCCAAATTGTGCTGGAATCCCGATCTCGATCCGCAGGCGCTGCTCGACGATACCTTCCGCAAAGGCTACGGCCGCGCCGCCGCGCCGATGCGTGCCTGCATCCTCGCGATGGAGCGGGCGATGGAACAGTGGAACCGGTGCGTCTCGTATGGGCTGTTTGGCGAAAGCGGGGAGGCTTTCGGCTATTTTCTGACCCAGGTCCTGACGCCCGCCGTGCTCGCCAGGATGGAGCGCCACCTGGCGCGTGCCGAACATCTCGTGGCCGGCGATGCCGCGCGTGCCGCGCGCGTCGCCCTGACGCGGCGCATGCTCGACGAAACGCGCCGGAACCTGGCGGCCCGCCGGGCCGCCCCGCCGCCCCCGCCGCCCCCGCCCGAGGTCGAGCACTTTTAGCGCCTTGCCGTCCAACGCGGCGCAGCGACATGTGTGATTGGCAGTGGTTCCGCGATGGAGTTATCATCCCGTCGACATGGCGTGGACACGCGATTATCTGGGATAGAGCCGTCCGCTGACCGAGACGGTGCCGGCCTTTATTCTGTCGGGGACGGACCGGGGGTTCCGCTATTTCCTCGCGACGCGCAGTGCCAAGCTTGTCGAAGACAACTCCTGGAGGCGGGGAGACTAGAGAGGGTTTAAGTGTTGCCTGCCGGCCCGCCCCTGCGCCGCTCCACGCGCTCCTCGACCCACA
>JAAYZJ010000535.1 GCA_012514915.1 Lentisphaerota bacterium
CCGCGGGGCGATGTGCTCCGCACGCTGTTCACGCAGCAGATGCTCGGGCGCGGCTTCCTGGCGGGAACGGGCTTCTATCCGACGCTCGCGCATACCGAGGAGATTCTGAAGCGCTACGCCGCCGCGGTCGAGGACGTGTTCGGCGAAATCGCCGCGATCCTGCGGGCCGGCGACGAGCCCGCGCGGCACCTCCGCGGTCCCGTCGCGCACAGCGGCTTCCGGCGGCTGACGTCATGACGCCTTTCAACAAAACCGCCAAGCGCGAGCTTGGCCGCCGCCTGGCCGATGCCTGGCGTGCGCGCGAATAACCCGAGGTAAGATGAAGACAACGATGAGACCCAGCCGCGTGCTGGCCAAACTGCGGGCAGGCGACGTCGCCACCTGCTTCAAACTGAACCTGGCCGATGCGCGGGCCATGGAGATCGCCGCCATGGCCGGCTTCGACTGCCTCTGGCCCGACATGGAGCATGTCGGCAACGACCTGAGCGTCATCGAGAAGGGCATCTGGGCGGCCAAGAGCCAGGATGTCGACGTCATGGTCCGCGTGGCCCGCGGGGGATACAGCGACTACATCCGGCCACTGGAGCTGGACGCCACCGGCATCATGGTGCCGCACCTGATGAGCCTGGCCGACGCGCAGCAGGTGGTGCGCATGACCCGCTTCCACCCCATCGGCCGCCGTCCGGTCGATGGCGGCAACGCCGACGGCGGCTACTGCAACGTCGACTTCAAGACCTACCTGAAGACGGCCAACGAGCAGCGCTTCGTCGTCGTGCAGATCGAGGACCCCGAGCCGCTGGCCGAGCTCGACGCGATCGCGGCCCTGCCGGGAATCGACATGCTCTTCTTCGGGCCCGGCGACTTCAGCCAGGGGATCGGCGCGCCCGGCGACTGGGACGATCCGCGTCTGATCGACGCCCGGCGGCGCGTCGCCGAGGCGGCCGTCCGGCACGGCAAGTTCGCCGGCACCGTCGGATCCCCCGCGAACCTCGCCGACCTTGTCGCGCTGGGCTACCGTTTCGTCAGTCTCGGCGCCGATGTCGTCGGCCTCTCGACCTATTGCCGCGGCATCCTGGCCGAGGTGCAGAAGCGGTCGGCTGGCGAGACGGCGGGCGTCTATGGCGCGGGCAAACGTGGACTATAGCCATGAATGTACTTGATTCCTTCTCGCTCAAAGGCAAAGTCGCCCTGCTGACCGGCGGGGCCGGTCTCTACGGCCGGCAGATCGCCGAGGCGCTCGCCGAGGCGGGCGCGACGACCTGCATCGCCGCGCGGAATCTCGACGCGCTGGAAGCCGTTGCCGAGGACCTGCGGGCCGCGGGGGGCGAGGCGACGGCGCTGCCGCTCGACCTGGCCGACGAGGCCTCGATCCACACGCTGGTCGAGACCATCGTGCAGCGCTTCGGCCGACTCGACATCCTCGTCAACAACGCGGTCACCCGTTGCGCATGCGCGAGCTGGGATCAGCCGATGGAGGTGTTCGACGCGAGCCTGCGGGTCAACGCCTCGGCGCTCTTCTGCCTCACGCGCCTGGCGGCCGAGGCCATGAAGCGCACCGGCGGCGGCTCGGTGATCAACATCGGGTCCTACATGGGCATCCGCGGTCCCGACCCGCTCAACTACGTCGGCACCGACATGATGAAGACTCCCTCGCCGATCTATTTCTTCGAGAAGGGCGGTATGGTCAACTTCACGCGCTTCGCCGCCAGCGTGCTCGGGCCGCACAACATCCGCGTCAACGCGATCCATCCCGGCGGGTTCCTCAACAACCAGCCGGCGCCGTTCATCAAGAACTACAGCGCCAACACGATGCTGGGACGGCTGGCCAACGATTCCGACCTCAAGGGGGTGGTCGTCTTCCTGGCCTCGGAGGCCTCCGCCTACCTGACGGGGACCAACATTCCCGTCGACGGCGGATACACGGCGAAGTGAGGCGGCAGGGTTCAGGGGGCAGGGAAAAGAACGTTCATGGAAACAAAAGCCTGGAAAGACTACGAACTCTCGCGGATGATGCTGGGGACGGTGCAGTTCGGCCTGCCCTACGGCGTGGCGAACCGCACGGGCCAGCCGTCGGCCGACGAGGTCCGCGACATGGTGGCCGCCGCCCTCGAGGGCGGCGTCAACGGGTTCGACACGGCGGCGGCCTACGGCACCAGCGAAGAGGTTTTGGGCCGGGCGCTGCGGGAGCTCAAGGCGGCCGACCGCGTGGTGGTGGTCACCAAGGTCCGCGCGCTGACGCCCGCCGAGCTGGGCGACAGGCAGTTGGCGGTCCAGGCGATCCGGCAGTCGGTGGAGACGTCGCGCCAGCGCCTGGGCATCGACTGCCTGCCGCTGGTCCTGTTTCACCGCGAAGCCGACGGCAGGTATCTCGAGGAGCTGCTGGCGCTGCGCGACCGGGGGTGGCTGCGCGAGGCCGGCGTCTCCTGCGACAACCGGCCCGGCCCCGCCGCCGGCTATGCCGCCGGCGGGCTGGCCGCCGCGCTGCAGATCCCCGGCAATCTGCTCGACCCGCGCCACGCCCGCGCCGGCAGCTTCCGGACCGCGGCGGCGCACGGTGTCGCCGTGTTCGTCCGCAGCGTCTATCTCCAGGGCCTGCTGGCCATGCCCGAGGCGGACATCCCCGCGACGCTTCAGGGTCTGGTGCCGGTCCGCCGCCGGCTGGAGGCAATCGCCGGGGAGGCCGGGCTCCCGCTGACGGAGCTCGCCGTCCGGGCCATGCTCTCCCTGGAGGGGGTGACCTGTGTGCTGACCGGCGTCGAGACGCTGGCTCAACTCCGCGGGAACCTCGCCCTCTTCAACCAGGGACCGCTGCCCGCCGACCTGCTGGCCGCCGTCGACGCCGCGGTTCCCGAATTGCCCGAGGCGTGGATCACGCCGTCCATGTGGCCGTCGCTGAAAAGCTAGCGCAGGTATTGTTCAACAGGGGTCACATAGGCGAAGATGCCGGCCTGCCGCCCCTCCGGGCTGTCGTGCAGTTCCTGCAGGACCGACATGACGCGCACCGCCGTGTCGTCGTCGACGATCAGCAGCAGCCCCGTGTTGGCGCCGGGCCAGACATGCGAATCCATGCGGGGCCCCGTCCCGGGCCCCTGCCCGATGATCCGGGGCCACTGCGTGAAGGCTTCGATGCCGACCGAGCGAACCTCCGCGATGACTTCTTCCTGGATCGACACGTTGAAAATGACCGTGACCGCCTTCATGCCCGCTTCTCCTCCAGACGCCGCCGCTCGCGCCGCGTTTCCATCAGGTCGTAGACGACGGGGACGATCACCAGCGTCACGAGCGTCGAGACGGAGAGCCCGCCGACGACCACGATCCCCAGCGGCCGCCAGGTCTCCGAGCCCTCGCCGTGCGACAGCGCCATCGGCAGCATCCCCAGAATCGTCGTCAGCGTCGTGATCAGTACCGGCCGCAGCCGCTGGCGGCCGCTGTTGACGATCGCCTCGCCCAGCCGCTGGCCGCGCTCGCGCAGGATGTTAATGTAGTCAATCAGCACGATGGCGTTGTTGACGACGACACCGATGAGCAGGATACAGCCGATATAGGCGATCATACTCAGCGGCGTGTTGGTCAGGAAGAGGGCCACCGCGACGCCGCTGAAGGCGAACGGGAGGGAGAAGAGGATGATGAACGGATGGCGGAACGATTCGAACTGCCCCGCCATCACCATGTAAACCAGCAGGATGCCGAGGGCGATCATCATGACCATCGTCCGCTCCGCCTTCTCCTGTTCCTCGATCATGCCGCTGTAGCCCAGGGTGACGCCATCCGGCAGCAGCACCTCCTGCGCGACGCGCGCGCGGATGTCGGCCAGCAGGTCGCCCTGCGGACGGTCGATGGCGTCGAACTCGACGGTCACGACACGCTCCTGGTTCTTGCGACGGATCGTCACCGGCCCCATGCGCTCCTCGATCGCGGCGATTGAGTCGAGGCGGATGCGGGCGCCCGTCGGTGTCGTGATCTCGGAACGGCGGATGTCCTCGAGGCTCTGGCGCCGGGGCTCGTCGAGCCGCAGCAGCACGTCGTACTGGTCGTCCTCCTCGCGGTACTGCGTGGCAACGCCCCCCTGGAAGAGGGTGCTGAGCGACAGCGCGATGCTGTCCATCGTCAGGCCGAGCGCCGTCGCGCGGAAGCGGTCGATCTTCATCGCGAGCTCGGGCCGCCCGATATCCTGCGAGATGCGGACATCGCGGCTGCCCGGTGTCTCGCGGGCGATGGTGGCGAGCTGCTCGGCGATCACCGTCGTCCGCGTCAGATCATACCCGTAGACGTCGATCGTCAGGTTGGCCGATCCGCCCCGCAGGATGCGGTTGAGATAGTTGTCGGAGCTCGCGAAGATCTTGGTGATCTCGGGCCATTCGCGGGCCTGGGCCGTGATCGCCGCGCCGTACTGGTCGGTGCTCATCGGGCGCAGGCCGGCGGAGA
>JAAYZJ010000536.1 GCA_012514915.1 Lentisphaerota bacterium
GCGCCTCGGTGAAGAGGGGGGCGGAGGCGGCGGTCTCGCCGGCCTCCTTCTGCTCCATGGCCAGCTCCTGGTAGAGGTTGGCCAGCAGGTATTCGCCCTCGACGATGTGCGCCGTGTCGGGGTAGTTGCGCAGCGCCTCCTCGAGGATGAACTTGCCCTTCTCGATCGCCTGGGCGCTCCGCTCGGGCTGCTTGAGGCGGCGGTGCTCCTTGGCCGTCTCGAAGAGGCACTCGGCCAGGCGGAACTGGACCAGGACGGCCATGTCGCTGTCGCGGAAGCGCTTGCTGAAGAGGCGCACGCTGCCATCCGCCCCCTTGTACACCTGGCCGGTGACCTCGATCGGACCGGGCGTGCCGCCCGGAAGGGTGACGGCGTCGACGTAGCGGAACCGGACCGCGTCGCCGTATTGGACGGCCAGGCGGTCGTCCAGGGCGGTTTCGGCGGTGGCGACGCCGCCCGTCGCGACGGCGGGAATGGTCTCGTTCGGGCCAAAGATGACGGGGCGCAGGGTACCGGTGAAGATGCCCGAGTGGGGCAGGGTTTCGCGCAGTGTCAGCTTGCGGGTGTGCCCCTGGGCGAGGGAAGTGACCTCGATCTCGACCTCGTCGAGCGCGGGGCCGGTGTCGCGGTCGGCATCCTCGACGCGCACGAAGAACCGCTCGCCGACGTGCGCGGCCAGACGCTCGGCCGAGTAGGAGCTGTCCATCAGGGTCAGGCGGGCGCTCGAGACGAGCTGCAGCGTCCGCTCGAGCTGCGGTTCGCCCGTCTCGCCGAGGAGGCGCAGGCGGACGGTGTCGGAGCCGTTGACCGAGAGCTCGGGAGGGGCGTCCTCGTCGACCTCCGCCGCGGGGTCAGGCGGACCGAGGCGCAGCCTGATGAGGCCGAAGAAATTGCCCGACGTGCGCCCGTCGCCCGTCCGCTGGGCGCTGGTGGCGCGGAACCCGGGGAAGCCGCCCGCCAGGGCCAGGGGCATCTGGACGACGGCGGGGGCGCGCCCCTCGTCGGCGGCGGCCTGCAGCTCGCTCCCGGCGGCGACCTCGACCATCAGGGTGCTGGCGGCGTGGCGCGCCCGCGAGGGGTCGCTGATGAGGATGGGGATCGGCACGGCGACGTTGACCGGGACGGGGTTGGAGACGGCGGCGCGCAGCTCGGCCTCCGACATGGGGGCCGCGACGGGCTGGTCGCGGTAGAGCGTCTGGACATGCTCGTTGCCGGGGCGGCGCCGGATCTGGGCCAGCCGCAGCTTGGCGTCCTGGCTGGTGTCCTCCTCGCGCTCGATCGTGGCGTGGTAGAGGGTGAGGCGGGGATCCGAGGCCTGCGCCGCCTGCACCTGCGCGACCCGCTCGACCGGGACGCCGGGACGGGTGTTCTCGCGGTCGTAGTAGGTCAGCGTGACGACGTCGCCGGGGCCGATCGGCAGGGCGTTGGCCGGTGCGCCCTCGGCGCCGGCGGCGGCGGTCCGCAGCAGGCCGAGGAAGTGGCCGCCGTGGATGCCCTCGCTCTCGTCCTGCCGGTAGTGGCGATGGAAGTTGTCAAAGCGGCGCGTCTGCTCGACCAGATCGAGCACGATCGATCGGCCGGAACGGGTCTCGATCTTGACCTTCACGCGGTCGGCATCGGGGGTCAGGTCGGCATCGGGATCGAGCACGCTGACCACGAGCGTGTCGCCGGGGATGAAGCGGTAGGCTTCGTGCAGATACATCTCGTTGCCATAGCGCGTCTCGCGCAGCTCCTCGAAGTAGAAGTTGGCAATCGCGTCGTTGAACGACGACCGCAGCGTCCGCTGGTGCACGCGCTTCTCGCCGCTGGAGGTGATCTCGTCCTGGTAGGCGACGAGGATCTGGTCGCCCGGCGCGACTTCGAGCGTGTCGTTCTGCAGGGCGTCGCTGTAATCGCTCTCCACGGGAATGACGAGTTTGCCGGCCGCGTTTTGCACATACAGCTTCTGCACGCTGATTTCACGTCCGGTGTAGTCGACGAATTCCCAACGCAGCGAGCGGAGGCGCTCGGGCTGCTCGAACGTGGCCGTGAAACCGCCCTTGTCACGCTTGATGACGGCGCGGTCCTTCAGGAAGTCGACCAGCGCGGGGGCCTGGACCGGATCGAACCAGGCGATCGGGAAGGCGA
>JAAYZJ010000537.1 GCA_012514915.1 Lentisphaerota bacterium
CAACGCGGGAACGGCGCCGCCATACCGGCGCCGATGGACAGTGCCACAGAAACATACCGCCTGAAGCCGGTTCGGCCCAAGGTAAGGGTGAAAAGGTGGTGTAAGAGACCACCGGGCAGGATGAGAGTCCTGCCGACTAGGTAAACCCCGCCCGGAGCAAGATCAAATAGGGAGACGAGGGTGCGGCCCGCACCAGTCCCGTTCGCGGGAGGCGTCTCCGGGTTGATCGCGTAGATAAATGACCTTAACCTGTGCAAACAGGCTTACAGAATCCGGCTTATGAGTCATTCACGACGACATGCCTTAATTTTCGAATGGGCGGCGGTGATCGCCGCCGCCCTGGGTTTGCTGGCAACCACCGATGTTATGCGACGTCCTCCATCGCCCGATTTTGCCGGGTTATCGGTGGCGGGCGCGGCGTCCGCCGTGGTTCCAGGGGTGGGGATTCAGCCTTTGGGTGAGGCGTATGCCACCCTTTTTCAAGCTGCCGCGAGCGGGCTTCAGCGGGTCGAGCCGACGGATCTGGGCGCACATTTTCGGCTCGTCGGTATCATGATGGATCCGCGAGATGCGTGGAAATCGACGGCGTTTATCGAGGATAAATCGACCGGCACCCAACGCCGCTACCGGCCTGGCGATCAACTGACGCCCGATTTCATCCTGCAGTCGATCGCGCCACAAGCGGTCTGGCTTCGCGGCCCGTCGGGGTTGATCGCGCTTGTCCGGGAAGGCACGAATGGCGTACCGGGCGTGACGGGCGGGGCGCCGGGAACGCCAGCGGATGAAGGCGGAGGCGACCCGGGGCGGTTTGGCGGCCGGCAATCGGACGACAACACCTGGATCTTTAGGCGGCAGGCCATCCTGGATTACTACCAGGAACTGCTTGACCGACCGGAACGCCTGGTGAAGGTTTTCGATTCCCTGGCTCCGGTCTACAACGCGGAACGCCGCATCGAGGGATACCGGGTTCAGATCGAGGGCGAAGCCGACTTCTTCAAGGCGGTCGATTTACGTCCGGACGACATCGTGCGCAAGGTCAACGCGATCGAGATGACCAACCGTTACCGCGCGGAGAACCTGATCAGGCGTTTTGCGCAAAACGATCTGGATGTGGTGGTCATCGAGCTCGAACGCGATGGCAAGGTGGTTCAGCAGGTCTACCACACCGAGTGAAGACCCCAGGAAGCCTGCGCGGTGCTTTTTGGGCTGCAATGCAACATAAGATATATTATGCGACGTGATTAACGTGCGCTGACCGCATCTCATTTGCCTTGCCAACGATCCATCTCGGCCTGCGACTAGCGCACCATCACGTCGCACCGGCGGTGTCTATCGACTGCCGTTACTTCGCCACGGCATCCCGCGCCGCCACAAAAGCGCGCACCGCCTCCTCGATGTCCGCCTCGCTGTGCAGCGCCGAGAGCTGCGTGCGGATACGCGCCGTACCCATGGGCACGACGGGATAGAAGAAGCCAATAGCGAACACCCCGTGATCGAGGAGCGCGCCGGCCATCGCCTGCGCGAGCCGTGCCTCGCCAAGCATGACCGGCACGATCGGATGTCCGCCGCCCGCCAGCTCGAACCCCGCGGCAAGCATCCGCTGCCGGAATCGTGCCGCCATCGCCAGCAGATGCCGACGCGCGCCGGGTTCGGTCTCGACGAGCTCCAGAGCCTTCAGGGCGGCGCCGACAATCGCCGGCGAGAGCGTATTGCTGAACAAGTAGGGCCGCGAACGCTGGCGCAACAGGTCGATGATCGCCTGCCTGCCGGCCGTGTACCCGCCGCCCGCGCCTCCCAGCGCCTTGCCGAAGGTTCCGGTGACAAGATCGACCCGCCCCTGCACGCGGCCATGTTCGATGCTCCCCTGCCCCCGCTCACCCAGCAGGCCGACGGCATGTGAATCATCCACCATGACCAGCGCCTGGTAGCGCTCAGCCAAGTCGCAGATGGCTTGCAGCGGCGCAATCGTGCCGTCCATCGAAAAGACGCCATCGGTGGCGATCATCCGGAACCGCGCACCGGAGGCGGCGCGGAGCTGGACTTCCAGATCCTCCAGATCGCCGTTACGGTAGCGGAAGCGCTGCGCCTTGCAGAGCCGGATGCCGTCGATGATGCTGGCGTGATTGAGCGCGTCGCTGATCACCGCATCCTCGGCGCCCAGCACCGTCTCGAACAGCCCGCCGTTGGCATCGAAGCAGGAGGAGTAAAGAATGGCGTCGTCCACGCCCAGAAAGCGGGCCAGGCGGGTTTCGAGCTCCCGGTGGATGGTCTGCGTGCCGCAGATGAACCGCACCGACCCGAGCCCAAAGCCGTACTGGTCGAGGTACGCGCGGGCGGCCGCCACGATTTCCGGACGCGACGCATAGCCCAGATAGTTGTTGGCACACAGATTCAGCGCCGTCCGGCCGTCGTCCAGCTCGATGCGCGCCCCCTGCGGCGAGCGGATCCGGTGTTCCACCTTGTACAGTCCCGCCTGACGGATCTCGCCCAGTTGGCGCTCGATATGCGCTTGAAAGTCGCCGTGCATCATGCCTCCGACCAATCCAGAACCACCTTGCCCGATTTGCCCGAGCGCATGACCTCGAACCCCTGCTGGAATTCGGTGTAAGGGAACCGGTGCGTAATGACCGGCGTGATATCGAGTCCCGACTCGATCATCGAGGTCATCAGATACCAGGTTTCGAACATCTCCCGGCCGTAGATCCCCTTGATGTGCAGACCGTTGAAAACGATCTGGTTCCAGTCGACCCGGGTGTCACCCGGCTGGATGCCCAGCATGGCGATTTTGCCGCCATGGCACATGTTCGCGATCATGTCGTTGAAGGCCGAGGGGTTGCCCGACATCTCGAGGCCGACGTCAAATCCCTCCTGCATGCCGAGCGCCTCCTGGACATCCTGCAGGCGCTCGCGCGCCGTGTTGACCGCCCGCGTAACGCCCAGACGGGCGGCCAGCGCGAGACGATCATCGCTCACGTCGGTGATCACCACGTAGCGCGCCCCGGCATGCCGCGCGATGGCGGCCGCCATCATGCCGATCGGACCGGCGCCCGTGATCAGCACGTCCTCCCCGATCACCGGAAAACTCAGCGCCGTGTGCGTGGCGTTGCCGAGCGGGTCGAAGCAGGCGAGGACATCGTGGGGAACCTTGTCGGAGCAGTGCCAGACGTTCGTAACGGGAATCGAGATGAATTCGGCGAACGCGCCCTGGCGGTTGACCCCCACCCCGCTCGTCCGCGGGCAGAGATGGCGGCGTCCGGCCCGGCAGTTGCGGCACCTTCCGCAGACGATGTGGCCCTCGCCGCTGACGAGCTCGCCCAGCCGCACGTCATGGACGTTGGAGCCGACCGCGGCGACGCGTCCGACATACTCATGGCCTATCACCAGCGGCAGTTGAATCGTTGCGCGCGACCAGGCGTCCCAGTTGTAGATGTGAACGTCCGTCCCGCAAATGGCCGTCTTCTCGACCTTGATGAGGACGTCGTTGATGCCGGTGACGGGGACCGGCACATCGACCAGCTCCAGACCTTCACCGGCGTGCGTTTTGACTAGAGCCTTCATGCTCCCCCGTGGGATGGCGCGCGAACGGCGCGGAATGCGTAGACGGTTCCTGGTGGGCGCTACAGGATTCGAACCTGTGACTTCTACCGTGTGAAAGTAGCGCTCTAACCAACTGAGCTAAGCGCCCTGACATCAGGAAAACGAACGCGTTATACTACACCCCGCCGGCCCAGTCAAGCCTGCGGTCGCTTCTTTGTCTGTCGCTGTCGCTCGTTCCTTTGGCTTGCAGCGAACCGACATTTGGTGCAACATGACGCTATGACGCGTGGTCAACTACCCAAGGCCGACTCGCATGACGGCGCGGCCCCGGCTTCGCCCGACCTTTTCGCGGCGGCCGCTTGCTCACTGCCCGACCTGTTTTTCGAACGGCCGCCCTGTGGCGGCCTGATACTCGGATCGGGCTGGAGCCAGGCGCTGGCCCGGAGCCGGG
>JAAYZJ010000538.1 GCA_012514915.1 Lentisphaerota bacterium
CAGGCGGGCCGCGACCTCGACGGGGTGCGCGCCTGCGTGCTGCATGCCGTCTGGCGCGCGCAGGGACTCGGCTGCGCCCCCGGCGTGGCCGGGGTCTGCATCGGCGGCGACCGGGCCGAGGGCTACCACTTCGCCAAGCGGCAACTGCTCCGCCCCCTGCCCGACGCGGCGCCGGAGCCGGAGCTCGCCCGGCTGGAGACCCGCCTGCTGGCCGAGGCCAACAGCCTGGGGATCGGCCCGATGGGCCTCGGCGGACAGACCACGCTGCTGGCCGTCAAGCTGGCGGCGCGCAGCCGCCTGCCGGCCTCCTACTTCGTCACCATCGCCTACTCCTGCTGGGCCTGCCGCCGCCGCGGCCTGACGGCCTCGCTCGACGGCCAACCGGGGGAGTGGCTGGAATGAGCACGTCCACCACCGCCACACCCGTCATCGCCCTCGCGGCACCATTCAGCGAAGCCGCCGTCCGGGCCCTGCCCCTCGGCGCCGCCGTCAGTATCAGCGGCACGATCTACACGGGACGCGACCGCTTGCACCGCTGGCTGCACGACGGCGGCGCGGCGCCAGTCGACTTGCACAACGGCGCGATCTTCCACTGCGGCCCCGTGGTCGTTCCCGAAAACGGCGGTTGGCGGGTCGTCGCGGCGGGGCCCACTACCTCGATGCGCGAGGAACCCTACATGGCGGACATCCTGGCGCGCCACGGCGTGCGGATCATCCTCGGCAAGGGCGGCATGGGGCCGGCCACCCAGGCGGCGTGCCGCGCGCATGGCTGCGTCTACGTGCAGACCGTCGGCGGCGCCGCGGCCTCGCTCGCCCGCTGCGTGCGGCGCGTCGGGCGCGTCTGGTTCGAGCGGGAATTCGGCGCGACCGAGGCGATGTGGGAATTCATGGTCGACAGCCTGCCCGGCACGGTGGCCATCGATGCCGCGGGGGCCAGCCTGTTCGACGATGTCGCCCGGCAGTCGGGTGAGCGGCTCCAGGCCCTGCTGGCGCGGCCCCCGGGAGGACGCTGACCATGCGCATCGTCTTCATGGGATCGGCCGACGTCTCGAGCGTCGTGCTGCGCGCACTGGTCACTGCCCCCACCTTGCAGGTCGTCGGCGTGGTCACCCAGCCCGATCGGCCAGCCGGCCGCCAGCGGCGCCTGGCCCCCTGCGACGGCAAGCGCGAGGCCGAGTTGCACGGGCTCCCCGTGCTGACCCCGGAGAAGCTGAACCGCCCCGAGGTCATCGAGCAGCTCGTCACCTGGGCGCCCGACGTGATTGTGGTCGTGGCCTACGGGCAGTTTCTCGGTGCCCGCATCCTCGCCCTGCCCCCCTTGGGCTGCATCAATGTCCACCTGTCGCTGCTGCCCCTCTTGCGCGGCGCCGCGCCGGTGCACCGCGCCATCGCGGCGGGTCACGACCTGACCGGCGTGACGATCATGCAGATGGACAAGGGGATGGACAGCGGTGACATCCTTCTGCAGCAGACGGAGCCCATCTTCTTCGACGACACCGCCGGCACGCTGCACGACCGTCTCTCGGCACTCGGCGCCCAGCTCATCCTCCAGGCGCTGCCGGCCCTGGCCGCCGGCCAGCTCGTGCCGCGGCAGCAGAATGAATTGCGGGTGACCTTCGCGCCCAAGCTGACCAAGGAGGAGGGGCACATCGACTGGACGCTGCCGGCGTGCGAGCTCGCCCTGCGTATCCGTGCCTTCAACCCCTGGCCCGCCTGCCATACTTGGCTGACGATCCTGCGGCATGGGCGTCCCCAGCAGGAGCGGCTCAAGATCCTGCAGGCCGACGCCGAACCGGTTCCCCCGGGGGCGACACCTGGCGAACCGGGGCAACTGATCCACCTCGCCCCCCTCGGCCCCGCGATCGCCACGGGGGACGGCTGGCTGCGGCTGCGGGCCGTGCAGCGCGCGGGCGGGCGCGTGATCGACGGCGCGGCCTTCATCTGCGGCTTTCCCCTGACCGTCGGACAACGCATCCAGGACGCGCCCGCCATACCGTGATCATCAAGACCACCGCCATTGTCCTGCGCATCCACCCCTTTTCGCGCACCTCGCGCGTCGTGACTTGGCTGACTTCCGACTTTGGCCGCGTCGTCACGGTGATCAAGGGGGCCTGCCGCGCCAAGAGCGCCTTTCTCGGGCAGTACGACCTGGCCATGCGCTGCGAACTGCTGTTCTACCGGCGCGAGCACGACGGGATCCACATCGCCCGCGAATGCACGCCGCTGGCGTGGCATCCCGCCCTGCGGTCATGCTGGCGAAGCGCCGTCGCCGCCGCCTACCTCTGCGAACTGACGAGCCGCGTCGCCGAGCCGATGCTTGAGTCGGCCGCCCTGTTCGAGCTGCTGGACGGCGGTATCGAGGCACTCGACACGGGCCAGGCTCCCGAACCGACGATCCTCCGGTTTGAATTCGCCCTGCTGCGGACACTGGGACTCGCGCCCGATTTCGAACCCTGCGCCGATTGCATGATCGCCAGCGGACCGCGCCCCTGCCGCTTCTCCCTGCCATCGGGACGCCTGCGCTGCGTCCAGTCGCGCTCGCACCTGCCGGGTGGCGCGTCGGTCGCCGTCGATGCCGCCCTGCTCGGCGCCCTGCGCGCCTGGCAACGGACTGGCGGCTCGCCGGACGGTCCGGCCACGCCGGCGCTGACGCTGGCCGTGCGGCGCTTCCTGGGGATGTTCATGCAGCACCACCTCGATCTGCCGCTCGTCTCGCGCCAGGCCGCCTTCGCCTGGCTAGACGCGCGGCCATAACCCGCGTTTTACCCCGCACCTGTCGCGCGGATTTCGGAACACGACGACGGAGCACGACCACGGATGACGAGTGGCGTGAAGCCAATCATGTCCCGTTGTCGTGCCCCGTCGTCGCCGCGCCAGCAAGCGCGGGCCCCATGGGACCGCGCACGCGACGGGAACGGCCCGATACGTCCCGTTCTACGGATCTTCACCCGGAGGATGCAGCAGCAACCGTAGCGCGGGACCTCCGGGACTGCGCGCCCCACGCTGCGCGGCTCGCGGAGTGCAAACCTTCGCGTTTTTCGTGGCTTCGCGCGAGGGTTTTTCCGGTGCTTGCGCGCCGGGCGGCTCGCGGGGACTCTGCTTCGCCAAGGCTAGCAGGACAAGCCCCCGCCCTCCAGCTCCCGCCTCACCGAAGTATCAGCACGGCCCCCACATCTGTAATACGCTCGAAGCATCCCATGTCCACCCTGCCGAACTTGACGCGCGGATTGCCGGCCAAATCGAGGGTGCCATCGGCGCCGGTCCAGAGTGCGGTGTCGCCGGCGTTGCGGCAGGGGGACGTGCCCTGCAGGCTGTAGTCGCCGCATGCGGCATTCTTGAAGAGCGGGTCACTGGAGACGTCGTTCGCGCCGGCCGCGCCCGGGAAGCAGTTGTAGGCGGCGGCCGCGGCGCCGGGCGAAAGTTCCGTCACGCAGTCGATGTTGCCCCAGACGATGTTGTTCCTGAACGTGCCGGCGGCCAGCGTGACCGCGACACCCGAAGCATATTCGTTTGTACCGTTGCCGGCGAACGTGCAGTTCACGATCTGGCCGGCGGCGGTCATCGCGGCCCCCTGGCAGGCGGCGGATTTGCCGGCGTTGCGGATAACCAGACAGTTGATCATCCTGCCGTTCGCGCCCATGACGCCCGCGCCGCCGATGTCGTAGTAGGCGTAGTTGTCCGCCACCAGGCAGTTGACCAGCGTGCCGGCGTCGATCCTGACCCCGCCGCAGGTGTGCGTGTCGGATGTGAACGTCTTGTCATACCGCGCCGTGCGCCCGGCCCAGTTGCCGACGATGACGCAGTTCGAGACCACCCCGTCCGCGTGGTTGAGATAGACGCCGCCGCCGGTGACGCCGGCGTAGTTGTTGGAGACGACGCAGTTCCAGACCCGCGCGGCGCCCTTCACGGTGAAGGCGCCGCCCATGCCCTGGTTCCCGGCGTTCGAGTCGCGGTACGACTCGTTGTTGTAGAAGAGGCACTCCGTCATTTCGCCGCCAAGGAGGTCGACCGCGCCGGCGTCGTCGCCGCCGAGGTTGTCGTGGAAGATGCAGTTGGATAGCCGGCCCGCGGTGATGCGCACCACGCCACCGCCGTCGGCGTACACGTAATTGTCCCACCAGCCGTTTCTGAACGTGAAGCCCGTCACAGAGGCGGCGGCATTGTTGAGGTGGAGCAGCTTGCGCATGTCTGCCGCCGCGGGATTGGCGCCGTAGAAGGCGGTCGCCTGGGGACCGTTTTTGCTGTAGAGCCGAACCAGACCGGTAATGATCGCCCACTTGTCGTTGATCGGATAGTCGCCGTCGTCCACTTCCA
>JAAYZJ010000539.1 GCA_012514915.1 Lentisphaerota bacterium
CCGGTGTGGTCATGGCCGAGCGCGAGGTCGGTTGTCAGACGGCCGTCGTCGACCGTCAACTCGGGATTGATCCCCAGCAGCCGTCCCCAGTCGCGCCGCAGCGGGGCCAGTTCCATCCGCAGCGACAACTGCGCCGTGTCGTCGGGATGCGTGCCGATGCCGGCCTGCGCCAGCAGATCGGCGGCGGCCGTGGCGGCGAGCCAGGGCGAGGACAGGGCGGCTTCGTGCACCTGAAGACGCCCCTGCCGCCACGCCCCCTGCAGGGCGAGCCCCACCCGGGCGGGCGGCATCGAGGGGTGGTCCTCGTCGGGCAGTTGGAGTTGCAGGCGCTCGGCCGCCGCGGTCGTCTCGAAAGTCACCTCGCCGCTGCCGTCGGCCGTGAGCAGCAGGCGGGCCTCGAGGCGGCCCGCCGTGGGCGTCGCGCCGTGGCGATCGGCCAGGAACGGCGCCAGGCGCGCGACGGGCGTATCGGTCAGGGTGAGTTGCAGACGGCCCGCGGCCTGGCGTGGGGCTTCCAGCGCCTGCGCGAGGCGCGCCACACTCCCCGTGAACCCGGCCGTGCCGCCGTCCGCCCAGTTCCAGGCCAGCCCGCCGTCGCAGGGATCCTGCAGCGACGGTATCACCACGCGGCCGTTGAGCTGTTCCAGCCCCACCGGTTCTCCCGCGGGTGGCTCGACGACGACCGTGCCATCGATGAGGGCCAGCTCCATCGCCAGATCGTAGACGGGAATCACGCGGCGCGGCGTGCCGGACGAAGGGGCCGGAACCGCGGCGACCGTGGCAGGCGCGGGAGCAACGGACGGGGAGGGGATGGGCGCCGACTGCCGACCGATCCGCAGGTGGGGCCGGGTGAGGGTCACGCGGCCCAGGTCGACGCGGCCCATGGGGATCAGGCGCAGCAGTCCCGCCTCAAGGTCGACCCGTTCGAGCGTCGCCGACTCCAGCCGTCCCGCGTGGCGCAGGCTGATGCCGCGGAAGGTTTGGCGCCCGGTCCAGCGCAGGCGCCAGTCGGCGATGTCGAGTTCCGTCGGCTGGAGGCGGGTGTTGACGGCCTGCAGGAGGAGGAGGCGCGGCTTTTCGAGCGAGGCGATCCGCGGCGCGAGCACGATGGCCAGCACCAGCGCCGCCCCCAGCGACAGCAACAGGCCGCGCCGGAACCGGCGCCGCCGCCACCTCGCCTCCTCCTCGATATCGAGGAGCGCGTCGAAGGCGTTTGGTGCGGGCGGTGCGACCGGCGTATGGCGGGGAGGAATGTCGGAACGGTTGTCGTCGGGGAGGGGCATCGGATTCTCCTATGATGGTGGGGTAGTATAGCATATCCGCCGTGCGGGGGCATTGTACTCGGTGCATGCCTGGCGTGCGGTGTGGCATCGTACTTGAACAGCGTTCACCGATTCGCTATCGTTGCGCCATCGACGAGAGAACAAAGGCCCTTCAAGGAGTACAAGCATGGATGCGAAGCAACCTTCCGATGCAGGTCGGACCGCGCCGCGCGCGGTTGGCCCCTACCGCCACACGGCGCGGGCGGCGGGGCTGGTGTTCGTCTCGGGCCAGATTCCGGTCGATCCGGCGACGGGCGCCCTGGTCGAG
>JAAYZJ010000067.1 GCA_012514915.1 Lentisphaerota bacterium
CGATTCCAGGGGACGCCCCGACCAATTGGAGAGGACCAGCAGCAAGCCGTGCGGGCTTTGGATGCGGTTGACCTCCACGAGCGGATGACTGCATGCCACCGGGGCGACTGCTCCGAACGACGTCATCAACTTATCAAAATAGGCGCGATAGACGGCAGGAAATTCAGGGGGATTGTAGGTGATGGCCGCGTCACGCGCCTGGCGCTTTTCGGCGCCACCGCGAACATATCCGATCCCCGGGAAAAAACCCGACGCGATCACGCGCCCACGCCCCACCGGACCGGCAAGCAGCGCGGGGCGGCCATCGGCGAACGTGCCCAGCACCTCGGCATCGGGCCAGGGCTCGAGCCGGTGCAGGCCGCAGACCGCCGCCAGGGGGCCGGCCTCCGTCTGGACGGACGCGAGAACCTTGAGCCGGTGGAAACTGCTGCCCTGGCCGGGAAGTGCCTCCACGGTGAACGTCCCGGGAGGCAGTCCCAGCCGCGCGCGGAGATCGAGAGGGGCGTTGTATTCATCGGCGAGCCCGCTGCCGGCGCCGAGATACAGTTTCCCCCCGGCCTGCACCCAGGGAACCAGGGTGTCCGCCGCGGCGCGCGCGATGTGCGAGCCGTGCAGCACCAGGATGTCATAGCCGGCCAGCGCGCCGGCGGCCACCTCGTCCTCGGCGACGATCTCGACGGGCAGCCCGAGGTGCCGCAGCAGCAGCCAGAAATTCTGCCGCTCCTTGCCGTGGAGCGAGACGGCATCCGCCGTCCAGATGTCGGTGCTGTGCGAGTAAAGCATGGCGATACGGCTGGGAGGAACCGTGCCGTCGACGATCTCGTCCTCGACTTCCCCGATCGCGTGGTTGATCCGCGCCAGGGCGGGATAGAGTTCATGACGATGCGAGTTGGCATCGCTGGCGATCGAGTAGGCCGGCCCATAGTTGAAATAGTGCAGGGCGGTGACGCCGTGGCCGATTTCAGCGGCCGACTTGACCATGATGTCCCAGGGTTGGCGTCCCCCGAGGATATTGTACATGCCGTACTGCTGGCGCCGCTTGCGCGCGGCGGCGCGTTGAAAATCGACCAGATACCCGCAGAACTGGAAGGTGCCTCCAAAATTGAGCCAGTCCTCGTGCCAGCCATGGGTCAGTCCCTCTTCCTGCGTCAGAAACCAATCGACCCCGTTGCGCAGCATGTTGCCGCCGTAGCTCAGACTCATGTTGTAGTTGACGGAGGTGCGCACGTCGGGGACTTTCGCCTGGAGGATCTCGGTCCCTCGCTTGAAGAAGTCGGCGAACACTTGGCTGCGATAGCGTTGGGTCCAATGATAAAGGACTGCTTGCGCGCGGTTGGTGACCGGAGCCACGGTGTCCCAGCTCACATGACCGAATGTGGCGGGCGTCAGGCCCTGGCGCTCGCGAAGATAGTGCCGAAAGCCGGCAATACAGTTCGTGCACGTGGTCAAATGAATCAATGGCGTGGATGAGGGCTCGTCCATGAAATCGACGCTGGCGACCTCGGTCTCGGGGCCGAGTGCCGCCAGTTGCTCGCCGAACGCGCCCAGCGCCTGGTGCAGCCGGTTGGTGTTGGGCAGGGAGAAGCAGCGGTCCGGCCCCAGATAGGACGAGAGGAGGATGAAATGGCCGACGCGGGGACGGCGGAATCCCCGCGCAAGGAAATCTCCGTCCAACGTCCCCAGACCAGAAAAACCCAGCCGGCCCAGCACTTCCAGTTCGTTGTCGAGCGTTTCACGGATGCTATTATCGTAGGAAAGCGCCAGGCCGGTGGCGAGGGAGAAGCGTGTCGCCCGGCGTCCCACGGGCGGGGGAAGCGCGCGGGCCGCTGCCAGCGCCTCCCGGCTCCAGTCCAGCTCGTCGCGGACGATACGCTTCTCCTGGTTGATGGTCACCAGCAGACCGCAGCCGGATCCCGAACGAATGACGCGCTTGAACACGGCGGCATCGTCGGGCGCATCGGCGAACTGCAGCTCGAACGAAGCTCCCACGAGGGTTTGATTCCAGCCGGTGATCGCGTTGAACCGGATGACATTGTTGCCGTGGTAGTCCATCATCCGCGAGATATCGCCCCACGCCGACGACTCGCCCGCGGCGAGCATCATTCCCTTGCGGGGAACCAACGACCCGCTCAATCCCCGCCGGTCTAGGCTGCGGTGGCCCGTATAGTAGCCGTTTTCGGAGGAGCCGCCGCCCCCGTTCCTGCCGAACAGATGGATGACGGAAGGGGCCGGGTGATCTGCCAGCAGGCGCGCCTTGACCCACAGGGGGGGGTAGAGGTCGGCGGTCTTGGGCCGGTAGTCCGGATCGTCGCTCAGCGCAAACCCATCCACCTGGCGCGAATGACCGACCGTGCTCAGCTTGCCCGCGGCGGTTCCGTCCCGCGCCCGCTTCTCCATCGTCAGGGTGGCTTGGCCGGCCGTGAGTGTGACTGGCATGGCATCCCAGACGAAACGTCCGTACCCCTGCGCACCGGATAGCGGTTTCAGATCGAACACCCGCTCGCCGCGCCGTTCGCCCGCCTGATGCACGCTGAGCGCGAACGGTCCACGCACGGATTGAATCTCCAGATAGCGCACCCAGAGCTGGTAGTCTCCGTCCCGCGGCACATCGA
>JAAYZJ010000540.1 GCA_012514915.1 Lentisphaerota bacterium
CGGCAGAAGTGATGCGTTCTGATGGTGCATGGCGCGTCCTCCGCCGGGTTCAGATGAACAGCGTCGTGCCGCTGTGCCGGGCCATCTCGACAAATCCGGCCACGCCGGCGACTTCGTCGACCTCGACAAGCTCCTCGCGGGTGATCCCCATCACTCCCATCGCCATGTCGCAGGCGATGAATTTCACGCCCAGCCCGCGCGCCTGGCTCAGCAGCTCGGGCAGCGAGGGCACATGCTGCTCCGTCATGACTTGCTTCATCATGGACGTCCCCATGCCGCCCATGTGCATCTTCGATAGCGCCAGCCGGGTTGCTCCCTTCGGCAGCATCATCCCGAACAACCGGGCCATCAGGGACTTGCGCACCGCGGGTGCCGGCGCGCGGCGCAGGACCGACAGCCCCCAGAAGGTGAAGAAGATCCCCACCCGCGAGCCGGAAGCCGCCATGCCGCAGGCGAGAATCAGCGCCGCCAGCGCCTTGTCCAGGTCGTTGCTGAAAAGGACGATCGCCGCCGAATGGCCACTCGTCCCGGGGGCCGCCGCCGCTGCCGGCGCCAGGGCGCCGCTCTTGCGGACCACCGCCTCGAGGCGGTCGGAACGCTTGTCCATCGCGGTCAGCGTGTGGCCGCTCGAGGCCGTCCAGCTCGCGAGGTCGGACTCGAAGGAGAGCGGCGCGATGAGGCGCAGCGACGCTCCATCGGCCATCGAGTCGATCTGCTGCTTCAGCTTGACGACCGGCCCCGGACACGCCATCGCCCGCACGTCGAGCTCCGGCAGGGGCGCCTCGTCCGGAGCGGCCGCCGCCGCGGCGGGCGGGACGGACGGCGGGTTCACGCGCGCCGGGAGCGGCTGGGGATGGAACTGCCTCCAGGTGAGGTAGCCGCCCGAGAGCGTGTAGGCCGCGTAGCCCTGCTGACTCAGGATCCGTTCGGCAATGTAGGCGCGCAATCCGACCTGGCAGACCAGCACGGCCGGCCGGTCGCGGGCGATCTCGCCGAGCCGCTTGCGGAATTGGCTCATGGGAATGTTCACGGAGCCCGGGATCCCGCCCAGCGCGCGTTCGGCCTCCTCCCGCACGTCGATCACCTGGGCCTGCGCGGGCAGGGCGTCGGCATGCGCCAGACGGGTGTCGCCGTCGAGGACATTGGTCGCCACCATGCCGGCGAAGTTGACCGGATCCTTGGCCGAGTTGAAAGGCGGTGCGTAGGCGAGTTCCAGTTCGGCCAGCTCGCGGACCGACAGCCCGCCGCGCATCGCCACGGCGATCGTGTCGATCCGCTTGTCGACGCCGCGTCGCCCCACGATCTGCGCGCCGAGGATCCGCCCCTCGGGTGCGAACAAGAGCTTGAGGTGCATCGGCTCCCCACCCGGATAGTATTTGGCGTTGGAGGCGGGGTGCAGATACACCTTCTCGTGGGGGATGCCCAGTTGTTTCAGGCGGCGCTCGGTCAGCCCGACGCCCGCCGCCGTCATCCCGAAGAGCTTGACGATCGCGGTGCCGTAGCTGCCGCCGTAGCGTGCCTCGCGCCCGACGATGTTGGCGGCCACAATGCGGGCCTGACGGTTGGCCGGTCCAGCCAGCGGGATGGCCGTCTGGCCGCCCGACACGGGATCGGCCACCTCGATGGCGTCGCCGGCGGCAAAAATGGCGGGATCGGAGGTGCGCAGGTGATCGTCCACGCGGATGTGTCCGCGCGGGCCGAGGTCGAGTCCGGCGGCCGCCGCGAGTTCCGAGTTGGGCTTGACGCCGACGCTCATGACAACGAGGTCGGCGGGGAGTCGGCTGCCGTCGTCCAGCACGACATCCAACTGATCGTCGCCGGGTTCGAAGGCCGCCACACGGCGTCCGAGACGCTGCGCGATCCCCGCGGTGGCCAGTTCATCCGCGAGAAAAGTTGCCATTTCGCGGTCGAGTGTCGGCAGCACCTGGTCGCACAGTTCCACCAGCGTCACCTCGAGGCCCCGCTCGCGGAGATTCTCGGCGGCCTCGAGGCCGATGAACCCGGCGCCCACGACCACGGCCCGCCGGGCGCCGGCCTTGACCCGTGCGAGGATGTCGTCCATGTCGGGGATGGTCCACAGGCGCTGGACGCGTGGGTCGTCCGCGCCGGGGAGGGGCAGGACGACGGGGGACGATCCGGTTGCCAGGACGAGCTGGTCGTAGGACTCGACGAGCGTGTCGCTGCCGCGCGTGCGCACGGTCACCGTCCGGGCCTGCCGGTCGATGGCGATCACCTCGTGCTCCGTGCGCACGTCGACGCGGAACCAGGCGGCGAACTTTTCGGGTGTCATGACCAGCAGCGACTCCCGCTGGGGAATCGCGCCGCCGACATGGTAGGGGAGTCCGCAGTTGGCGTAGGAGATGAAGGCTCCCCGCTCGAAGAGGATGATTTCGGCCTGCTCGTCCAGCCGGCGCAGTCGCGCGGCGGCCCCCGATCCGGCGGCCACGCCGCCCACGATTACGATTTTCATGCGTTCGGTTTGCATCCGTGCCCTGCCGCGCCCATCGCGGCGGGATTGCAAATCAATATATCATGATATTATAATATGTCAAGCCTCCGTGTCCACACCCCCGCGCGCTTCTCCCGTTGCGTGCATGGTAAGACCGCCGTAGCGGCAGGTTGCCCACATCGCCAGCGCCTTGCCGCCGCCACCACATCCAGTTTCAGACGCAATCACCTGTTGAGACGTGTCCCGAGTCCCCCCTTGTTTCACCATCAGCGCAAGGTTATACTGAGGCCATGGATCGGACACAACAGGAGTTGCGGGAGATCGAGGCGACCGGGGATCTGCTCGAGCGTGCGCTCAAGCTCGCGGGACTGGTCTCGCGCGTGTTCCGCGAGGCGGGCTGGGATCTCGTTGTCGTCGGCGGTTCGGCCGTCGAGTTCTACACCGAGGGCTCCTACATGTCCGGCGATATCGATTTCTGCCGATGGACGCCGGCACCGATCCCCTTGCGCAGGGCCCAGGATCTGATGGCCGGGCTAGGCGCTTCAGGCGGCCCGCGCAGTTGGAAAGTCGCCGGTCTGTATGTCGATCTGCTGGGTCTTCTCGAAAACGAGGCCCGCACGCCTTGCCGCACCCTCGCGTCGCCCTGCGGCACCGTAACCGTGATGCCGGCCGAGTTGGCGTTGGTCGAGCGGGTGTTGCTCGCGTTCTATCCGCAGCCCAACGAAGAAGCCCGCGATGTCGCGAAGAAGCTTTTGGCCGTCTGTTTGAGCGGCGCCACGCCCGTGGACTGGGACGAGGTCTCCCGCCTGGCCAAGTTGCCCGACTTCAACATTGAGGCAGACCTGGAATTGCTGCGACAGGAGGTGGCGCGTGAACTCGGCCCCAGTGCTTAAGACGGCGTGGACTTGGGAAGAGTGGCAGGCAAGTCGCGCCGCCCGCCGCGCGGCAGCCGACCGCGTAGCCCCGTCGGAGCTCCGCCGCCGCGAGAGTTCGTCCGACCGCCGCCTGCGCGCCGCCTTCAAGGGCGAGCGCGGCCCCGCCTTCGGCCATGGTGCGGGTGGTCGTGTCGCGGGTGGTCGTTGACATCCCGTCCGGATTTATCTATAGTCGACCTTGCTGCTCTAGTCATCTAGAGCAATCAGGCGGCGAACACTATGACTGGACGGGGCATGGTGACTCGAAATAAGCAATCGATGATGAAGCGGCAGGGATGGAAATACCTGTCGATGGCCGCAGCCTTGGAACACGACATTCGATCGGGGCGCTATAACGTCGGCGACCGTCTGCCCTCGGAACGCGTGTTCGCCCGCGAGCAGGGCGTCACGCTGATGACTGTCCGGGGCGCGTTGCAGGTGCTGGCCGACAAAGGTCTGATCTCGCGCGAGCAGGGGAGGGGCACCTTCGTCTCGCTACCCACGCCGTCTGTCAGGCCTGCGGCGAAGGCGCTCAAGCCCGTCGGTCTGATCGGACTCAATCCGGGACTGCAGGCCGGCGGCAACGTGATCAACTGGCAACTCCGCATGCGCCGCCTCCAGGGCGTGGTCGATGCCGCCTTCCAACAGGGAATTTCCCTGCAGACCCAGGTCGAGATCGACCCGTCGGAACCGCTGCCGCGCCTGATCGCCAACCTGGAGCATTTTGCCGGCCTCGTGCTGCACGACGAGTCGCTGCCGCAAGGCGCGCTCCTCGCCCTCCACGGACGGGGCCTGCCGATGGTGGCCATCAACTGCTATCTCGACACCGGCTACTGCGCGCGGATCCACGTCAATTCGCGGCTCGGCGCGGGCGATGCCGTGGGTCATCTGCTGAACCTGGGACATCGCCGCATTGCCCTGATCGTCGGCGATGCCGCGCGGGTCTCGATGCGCGAGCGCCTGCAGGGATACCGCGATGCCCACGCCGCCCATGAGGTGCCGGTTGACGCGTCGCTGATCGTGCTCGAACCGCGCGGCTGGCCGCAGGAGGCCGCCCGCGCCGCCCGGCGCCTGATGCAACTGGCCGACCGCCCAACCGCCATTTTCACCGCCTCCGACTACCGCGCGCTGGGGGTGCTGGAGGCGCTGCGGCAGGAGGGGCTGCGCGTCCCCGACGATGTTTCCGTGGTCGGTTTCGACGATATCTGTGAAGCGGAACAGGCGGAGCCTCCGCTGACCACCGTCGCCAACCCGCTGTATGCCAGCGGGCGGCTGGCGCTGCAGATGGTGCAGGAACAGATCGAGTCGGGCCGGCGCGAAACGTCGGTACAGATGCTGCCCTGCACGCTCAAGGTGCGCGCGTCGTCCGGACCCGTGCCGGCAACCCGCC
>JAAYZJ010000541.1 GCA_012514915.1 Lentisphaerota bacterium
ACTGCAGCGTCTTGGCGTCGAGCAAGCGGGCGCCGGGGTAGAAGCTCCGGTCCAGCGCCACGCTGTGATCGCGGTAGCGGATCTCGATCATGAATGCCGGGGGCAGCTCGATCCGGCAGGCGGTTCGGTCGCCAGCAAGCGCCGCCCGGGCGGCCTCCTCGATGCGCGCGCAGGCCAGGTCGGGGTGCAGGGAGAGGGTCGAGGCCCCCATGCACGTCTTGGTGGCGACGGTCCGGATGCCGGGAACTTTGCGCGCGGCGCAGTCGCAGATCCCCTGGTCGCCGCTGACCAGCACCAGCGGCACCTTGTAGACGGCCGCGGCGTAGGCGTAGTAGAGGAACTCGCTCATCGGCTCGCCGTTGAGCAGGATTCGCTCGGTGGCGTGGTTGAACGTGTGGCTCAGCGGGTTCGTGTTCTCCCCGGCGGCGCTGTGGTAGCCGATCATCATCAGGGCGTCGAACGTCTCCCGCTGCAGACCGGTGATCATCGGGATCAGGTCGCCGCTGCTGCCGCGCAGCAGGCGGGCCTCGCGGGGCAGCAGGCGGTGCAGCACGTTGCGGGTCGACCCATGGGCATCGCGCACCAGCAACCCGCTGGCGCCGGCGGCCAGGGCGCCCCGTCAGGCGGCGGCGACCTCCAGGGTCATCTGCTCGCGGGCCGCGGCATAGTCGGAATACGCGACCGAGCACTCTTCAGGATGGGTCACATCCGCGCACCCCTCGATATCGCAGGTGATGTAGACGTTCATACGCTCTCCTCGGCTTCGTTTCCCGCGCCTTGTGTGGCAGCCGCCTGCAGCGGCGAGCGGCCCGGGCTCACCGCCGCCAGGCCGCCGCGATTTTCCGTAGATCACGCAGGGGAATGCTCCGAGTCGCCGGCTCGGCACGCCAGTTGATCATGAATCGCTCGGAGTAGAAGATACACGGCACACCCAGTTGGCGGCTGCCGGAGGTGTAGCGCATCCACAGATCGTAATCGGTGTGGACCCAGTCGTCCGTATCGATCAACTTGCCGGGCAGCGCCGCCCTGGCCAAATCGGCACGGGCGCCCATCGCGGCGAAGATGTCCTGGGCGACATGCCCCATGTCGTGCAGCCGGACCATGTCCAGCGTGTCGTGAAAGTAGGGATGGACGGTGCTGCTGGTGATCAGACAGTCGGGCTTGACGGACTTCGCGGCGTCGTAGATGTCTTGCTGCAACTGGTGCAGGAGTTCGCAACCCCAGCCTCGCCCGGCCGGCACCATCGGTTGGGGCGAAGGTGAATCATGGCCCTGTCCACACGGCACCCCGCCCCGGGGCCGGCGTTCCGAGGGGCAGTGGGCCAGCTGATCGATTTTGAAGCCGTCGGCGTCGAGTCCATCGGGCGAGATCAGGTGCTGCACCTGCTTGCGGAGAAAAGCGCGGTATTCGGGATTTGTCGGGTCGGCGGTGAGCTTGACGCCGTCGGCGAAGATGCACCACTTGTCGGGCAGTCCCTCGCAGAGCCAGGTTGCGAGCCAGAGCAACACCCGGCGGCCGGCTTCGTGCTGCCGGCGCGTGAACGCCTTCAGGTCGGGCCAGTTGGCTCGCTTGGGCTGGAGGGTGCCTGCCGGGGACCAGCCCGCGTCGACAATCACCGTCCCGAACGGTACACCGGCCCGCTCCAGACGACGGATCCAACGCTCGTGGAGCCCCTGTGTATTGTAGGCGACGGCGCGCCCTTCGGGGCCGACGCCCTCCAGCCACATGCTGAGCGCGACCTGATCGCCCCAGCCACAAT